>JAAYFU010000015.1 GCA_012728095.1 Clostridiaceae bacterium | reverse complement strand
GAGGACGGGATGCTTTGCCCATTATTGTTAAAACCGCCTAAAGCGGAGAAAACAATCAGAAATATAACTCCAACAACCAATATAGGCAGCATAACCTTAAGAGATTTGTTTTCATTTAGAAATTTTTTAAATGCTGTATTGCCAACGGAATTGATTTTCATATAAACATCCCTTCTCTTTCGAAATATCAAAATTTAATTTTTCTTTTATAGGGTGTGTTATGTCAGTCCCATAGATGTCGATATAATGAGCAAAAACCAACAAATTTATTTTAGATTTTCCAAAAGTTGACCGGTTTTGTGTATATTATATAATAATTGCTATTTTACTACAATATATTTTTAGTATTAAAAATAATATAATATTAATAATACAATAAATTTATTATTACAGCAATTTTCTATAATGTTTTACAAATACACATATTTTTCGCATGATATTTTACGGATTAGAAGAATTAAATTAAACTAAAATACCAACTTATAATCTGGTTTCCAAAAAAACCGGTTATATAAGTGGCAAGGGCTATAAACGGGCCGAAAGGAATAGCGCTTTTTTTTTCTTTTATTTTCAAAATAAGCAGAACTACACTTGTAACCCCTCCCAGGACAATTGCCAGAAATAATGCCAATAAAGCCAGTTTCCATCCAAGAATCATGCCTATGGGAATAAACAGCTTAACATCTCCCATACCCATTGCTCCATCATTTTTATATATTAAAAATCCAATAACGGCTATAATGAACAGAATTCCCGAAGCCGAAACCATACCAATAAAGGGTGTATACCACGAAGATGACTGATATAACGAAAAGGGACTAATAAATATATGATAAACCGAAATAACAATACCCCCTATAAGACCCGTTAATACCAGTCCGTTGGGAATGATCATATATTTTAAATCGATGAATGTAACGGGAATTAACAAAGTGTACAGGAACAACAAAGCGGCTGTTTCAACCGAAATACCATACCTTAAATATATGAGCAGCCATATCGTTCCTGTTAAAAACTCTACCAGGGGATATTGAACGGATATCGGCTTTTTACAATATCTGCATTTACCTTTTAATAATATGTAACCAAATACCGGAATCAGGTCAACGGGGCTCAGCTTCGTATGGCAATCCGGACATTCAGAAGGCGGAAATATAATTGATTTATTTGCCGGAATCCGGAAAATGCATACGTTTAAAAATGAGCCTACGCATGTGCCCAACAGAAACATAAATATACAAATCACAATATGCAGTTCTGTCAATAAATCTGACATTATATCTTTCCTTTCATCTTTCGTGCCTTATATAATTCATCGGATTCAGGCATGTCAATCTTAACTGTTTTATTATCTTCTATTAATAAAAACTCTTTTTCGAAAGTCATGCATCCTATTTCCGACGCTTTTATATCATTTTCATGCAATACTTTTAACAGTTCTCCTCCATCAGGCGTTACTATAATCATTGAACCGCTGGAAATTAGCCTTAACGGATCAAGGCCCAGAAAATTACAGATACGGCGGGTCTCCTCCAGAATGGGAATCTTACGTTTTTCTATTTTAAATCCATAGCCACTGGCTGTACCTATCTCCCATAAGGCGCCAAGTACCCCGCCTTCGGTAACGTCATGCATGCAGCTGACACCGTATTTGGCAGCCAATAGCCCCTCTTTGACAACACTTATTGAATATAATAGTTTTTTCGCATTGTCAACCAGTTCCGACCCGAATTCCTTTTTCAGTTCTTTTTCAAATAGCCAGGCCAGTATTGCCGTTCCTTCAGTAGCGGCAAACTGGGTTAAAATAATCGAATCGCCGGGTTTCGCGCCTCCGGTTTTTATCAAAGTATTTTTTTTGGTTTTACCTATGGCAGTTATGCTTAACACCAGGCGATTAACAGCATCGGTGACCTCGGTATGGCCCCCCAAAACATCGATTTTCATAGCCGATGAGACTTCTTTGATTTGCTTGAGCAGTTTTTCAAGATCTTCAAGTTCTGTCCCCACCGGCGCAAGAACGGTAACCAAAATCCCAACGGGTTCAGCTCCCGAAGAAGCCAAATCGTTGCAGGCTATGTGTATTCCCAGGATCCCTATTTCATCATCAGCGCCGGTAATCGGGTCTGTAGTAACAACACAAATATCATCGGCAAAATCAACAGCGGCACAATCCTCGCCTATGCCGGGTTTAGTCAATACCTCACTGCGCTGTGGTTCAGAGAATTGGAATAACAATTTTTCCAATATATTATTTGGTATTTTACCAATGTCCAGCTTCAATCAACCTTCCTCCTTAGTAGCCGCAACGGTGTCCCTGACTTCCTGAAAAAGCTCCCTGGCTGATTCAATTAATCTTTGAGGGATCTTTTCTTTCTGCTGTGGGTCGGAATAACTCATTATTAACCGGCTAAGCCATTGGGTGCTTTCTTCATATAATCCAAGCCTTTTGCATAACTCCCCGATAATATACATACACGTGTATTCATCAAGCTTTCCTTCTTCCGTAAGGTCTTCCTGGCTATAGGCTTTCTTGTAATTTATAAGGGCGTAATTTAAAAACTTTTTTTCTTGTTCCTGGTCTCCCTTATAACGGTATAACCATGCAATTCGCATGCATATTTTTGCTATTTCCGACTTTAATCCATCGATACAGGTCAAATTCAACAGAACAATTTTAAAGGCTTCAAGAGCCTGATCAATGGTTCTTGGGCCGGTAAACTGACGTTTATGCCATTTGCTTGATATTTCATTACGAACCTTTTCCTTATCATATCTGCTGATATTGTCGAAGCTTGTTACATGAGCCCCGTAACCGCATTCAGGACATATAACGGCTTCATAAAACATAGGATTTTCGCCTTCATAATATGGACAAAAATCCGTATCCTGCTTTATAAGTCTGACAGCTTTTGACCTGACCTTGGTAAATTCAATCTTGGAAGCACAAACAGGGCAAACTGTCTTAGAATTATAAACAGCCTTAACTTGATCCATTAAGACTACGACCTTTCCAAGATAGTTTTTAATTTATCTTACCACTTTTTATGTTTTTTAAACTTCAATAAATCTGTTAAAGCTTAATAACTTCGGTTCGGGATAACGCGTCGTTGATAAGCTTTTCGGAATCCAGAGGTTTTTCATACTCCAGGGTTTTTTGAAGTGATGGTTTTATAACCGGGTGCTTTGCCACAAAAACCGTACAACAATCCTCGTAAGGAAGAATTGATGTATCGAAAGTACCTATTCTTTTGGCTATTTCAATAACCTCGTTTTTATCCATTCCGATTAACGGGCGATATACCGGCAGTGTAACAGCGTTATTGGTTACCAGCATGCTTTCCATGGTCTGGCTCGCAACCTGCCCAATGGCCTCACCGGTTACAAGGGCTAATGATCCGCTTTTTCTGGCTATTCTTTCTGCAATCCTCATCATGAATCTTCGCATGATAATGGTAATATATTCGTGGGGGCATTTTTCGTTAATTGACGTTTGAATCTCCGTAAACGGGACTATATGAAGCTTAATGCCCATACAGTATTCAGACAGTATTTCGCTCAGTTTAATAACCTTATCCTTAGCCCTGTCACTTGTATAGGGGTAACTGTGAAAATATACGGCTTCTATTTCTACTCCCCGCTTTGCTATCATCCATCCGGCCACCGGGCTGTCTATACCTCCTGAAAGAAGCAATGTTGCCAATCCTCCGGTTCCCGTAGGGAGCCCTTTTACCGAGGGGATTATTTCAGAATAAAGATAGGTATTCTCACGAACCTCCACGTATAATATAAAGTCCGGATTATGCACATCTACTTTGAGACGGGGAAACTTACTTAAAATATATCCGCCTAAATCGGCGCAAATCCGGGGTGAGCTCATGGGAAAACTCTTGTCTCCCCTTTTTGATTCAACCTTAAAGGTTTTATATGATTTCCTTTCAATAAGATCTCCGACAATATCAAGGGATGTTTTTCTAATCTCGTCATAATCCGATTTAATTCGTACAACAGGGCTTATTGAAGCAATACCAAAGATTTTGGTCAATCTGATTATGGCTTCGTCAAAGTCAAAATCCGCATCATCGGATTCAATATATATCCTGCTCTGAGACTTTGTAATCCTGACAGAGCCCAAATCGTCAAGCTTTTGTTTAATGTTTTTTATTAGCCTGTTTTCAAAAACATGTTTATTTAGTCCTTTTAAAAAGATTTCTTCGTATCTGACCAAAATAATCTTATCCATATTCCTGACCTTTCTATCTAAATTACATTATATTAATAATCTCTTTAATGGCATCAGCGACAATAACGGCTTCATTTTCTGTGTTAAAAGAACCAAAGCTGAACCGGATTGATCCTTCGGCCCATTGCTGGGGAAGCTTTACGGCTTTCAACACATGGCTTATCGCATTCTTTTTGGAACTGCACGCCGAGCCTGTGGATACGTATATGTCCCGCATCTCGAGAAAATGCAGAAGCGTTTCTGATTTTATTCCTTTAAAAGATATATTGAGAATATTTTCAACTCCGTCTTTTGGCGAATTTATTCTAATCTTGTCGCTTAATGAACTGGTAAGCTCCTTAATTAAAATGTTTCTGATCCTGCCGCTTTTTTCCTGGTCCTCTTTCATGCGTTCTGTTTTTATTAAAGCTGCAAGACCAAATCCTGCAATACATGGCACATTTACCGTACCTGAACGGAGCTTTCTTTCATGTCCCCCTCCCATTATCAGTGGATGAATCCGGGTTCCTTTACGCATGTATAACATACCGACCCCTTTAGGCCCATGTATTTTATGCGAACTGAAAGAAATAAGATCCGCGTTTAAATCCCTTGTGTTTATAGGCATTTTCCCATACGCCTGGACGGCGTCAACATGAAAAACAGTTGCCTTATTATTTGATTTGATAATCCGGGCGGCTTCATAAACAGGCTCAACTGTCCCCAATTCATTATTGACAGCCATTATATTAACCAGGATAGTATCCTTCCGCAGCTTGGCTTTAAGATCATCAATCAGTATCCGCCCGTATTCATCAACTTCAAGATACTCAACGTGATATCCGATCCTCTCTAACTCTTTCAGGGACTCTAAAGAAGCAGCATGCTCGACAGGCGAAGACAGAATATGGTTTCCGGAACGCTTTAATACTTCCGCCGTTCCTCTTATCGCCATGTTAACTGATTCTGTTCCGCCGGAAGTGAAAACAAGTTCCTCCGGTTTCGCTTTTATTGTTGAGGCAAGCTTGTCCCTTGTATCTTCCAGTATTCTCTCTGCTCTTAATCCCAGGGCATGCAATGACGAAGAATTTCCGAACTCTTCGGACATGAGTCTTGCTATAAGCTCAACTACTTCCTTATATGGCTTTGTTGTCGCACTGTTATCAAAATAAATCATCTTTCATGCCTCTCTTGATTTAATGTCAATTTTGTTAATCAAGTGTTTGTGAGATATAATTAGCATGTGTTGAAAATTTATTTATATTTGTCTCCTCGTCTCCGAGTGGCTTATGATATTCTGTGCATCAGCTTGCTTAAAGATTCTTCACTCCGCTACGCTCCGTTCAGAATGACAGTAGAGTGTTTACGCTGCGTTCAGAATGACAGTAGAGTGTTTGCGCTTCCGTTCTGATATTCTTTTTTCAAACTTCTAAAATCCTGGTTTCAAATCCATTTTTCGAAATCTCCAAAAGCCCGTATGTCGGATTGGGAAAACCCCTGGGGTACCCAATACTGCCGGGATTAACGAATGTAATGTTCGATCTGTATTCCTGGAAAGGACAATGGGTATGTCCGAAAAGAACCAGATCGATATTTTCTTTTATCGCTTTTCTTTCAAGCCTTTCAATACCGCTTTTCACATTATATGAATGTCCATGGGTCAGCAATATACGTTTTCCTTCAACCTCCAAAATTTTGTCGGATGGAATGTCATAAACAAAATCACAGTTTCCTGGTACCATAATCACATCTAAATCACTGTAATGCGATTTAATATTATGCGCATCCTTGTAGTAATCACCCAAATGAATCACACCATTTATTTGAGGAAATCGTGCAATTATTTTTTTTACCGCATACAAATTTCCGTGTGTATCGCTTAAAACAAGATATAACTTCATTTGGCGCTCCAACTTTTCAATGTTTCGGCTAATTGCTGAAATGCCAGGCCTCTGTGACTTATACGGTTTTTTAGCTCAATATCTATTTGTGCCATAGTTTTCTTATACTCAGGGATATAAAATATAGGATCATATCCAAAGCCATTTTCACCCTCGGCCTTAAATGCTATTTTCCCCTCTATGGTACCGGTAAATGTTCTTGTAACTGTACCGGTGACAAGAGATACCGCACACACAAAACGAGCCGACCGATATTCGTCAGGTATGCCTTGCATAAGTGCCAGTACTCCTTCATATCGTTCTTTATCGTTTTTACAGCCTAAGAATCGGGCAGAATAGATGCCCGGCGCAGAATTTAAGAAATCAATCTCTAAACCGCTGTCATCAGCAACTGCCATATCCCCGGTAATATTATGCACAGTCGTAGCTTTTATCAAAGAATTCTCTTCAAAGCTGTTTCCGTTTTCTTCTATTTCTATGTCTATTCCTGCTTCTTCAAGAGATATAACCTCATAATCGTAACCCTGCAAAAGACTTTTTATTTCTCTTACTTTTCCGCTGTTTTTAGTAGCTATAATCAACCTTCTCATGACTTCTCCCTGCACAAAAGCACATTCTTTTGTATGTCAATTATATTTTCAATACCTTTTTGTGCCAAGTCAAGTAAATTATCAAAAACTTTCCGGTCAAACGGGCGTTCCTCGCCGGTCGCCTGTACTTCAATAAGCTGGCCGGACGCTGTCATTACCACATTCATATCCACAGTCGCTTTAGAATCTTCCGCATAACATAAATCCAAAAGCTCCTGGCCTTCAACGTAACCGACACTGATTGCCGCCACAAAATCCATAACAGGTATCTCATTGATTATCTTGTTGTTTACCAGAACACTGCAGGCATCCATCAGTGCCACAAAACCGCCTGTTATAGCTGCCGTCCTTGTACCTCCATCTGCCTGGATAACATCGCAATCAATAGTAATCGTTCGTTCGCCCAAAAGCTTAAAATCAATGACTGATCTTAAGGATCTGCCTATGAATCTTTGAATTTCATTAGACCTGCCGTTTATTCTCAAAGCGTTTCTGTCCCTGTTATTTCTTGTCATTGTGGCCCTGGGCAACATGTCATATTCGGCTGTAACCCAACCCTCGCCGGTTCCTTTTCTGAATAAAGGCACCTTTTCTTCAACACTTGCGGTACAAATTATTTTTGTGTCTCCAAACTCTACTAAAACCGAACCTTCCGCATATTTGTTGTAATCTCTTATAATCCTGATATTTCGTAATTCATCGTTTTTCCTTCCATCCACCCTTAGATTATCCATAGCAAAAAACCCCATCCATATTTTATCTATAATATGTTATCACATGTATGGCGTGTTATCCAGAAAATAAAATACTTTATTTTACTTTTATTTTACTTAATTTTTAACTTTAAAAGAGGATTTCATTTAAAAAAGTAAATTCCACCCCTAATATAGAGTGGAATTTATTCCAGGAAACTAAGAATCTTTGTGATGATTTATTTGATCTATCGACTCCGCTGCGCTACGCTCAGTATGACAATAAGGCAATGTTTCGTTTATATATTCAAATCCCGGAGTTCAATATCTGTATAATACTGTTGGCTATGGACTCTGCGGCTTTCTGAAGAAAGGAATCCGTATTCAATAGGGCTAAATCGTCCGGATGGGACATACACGCAACTTCAACGAGGATAGCAGGCATCTTGGTATCTCTCAAAACAACAGTGTTCTGGCGCGCCTGTATGCCTATCTTTTCCGTTCCCAGATCCTTTACAAGGTTATCCAGCATAATTTGAGCAAAGGGTTTTCCCCTATAGCTTGTATAGTGATACAGGACCATAGACCCCTTGATTCCGCTGGGCATACTGTTGTTATGAATACTTACAAACAAGTATGCGTTCAGGTCATTTGCAAATTTGACTCTATCATTCAAGCTTACGGTTTTATCGGTAGTCCGGGTAAGAGCTACGTTTATTCCCTTGGATTTCAGTATTTTTTCGCATCTTAAAGCTATATCAAGGTTATATACTTTTTCGAAATACTCTCCAAAAACCGCCCCGGGATCAGTTCCACCATGGCCGGGATCTATTACCACCAGTTTGGAAGCGGCAGAACCGCCTGTTCCGGAGCTTACCGCGACAACAAGCTCATCTTTATTTGAACCGGCAACAATCTCAAATTTCATGTTTGCATCTTTCTTATTGATACTCAAAAATGAACTGGTGGAAGTAGAAAGAAATTCTATTGACTTAACAAGATTATTGTTTATATTCATAGAGTCGTTACCAAGATTAACAATACTGTTTGGTATCATAAAAGTAACGATTCCTTTTATGCCGGTATCATCAACAATAATTTTATCTTTGTATTGATTATATTTATCAACAATATTTTTACCTGTTATTATCAAGGCAGTTTTATCATCGTTTCCCGCCTTTATATTATCCAACGATGGTGTTCCTGTTGACGGTGAAGATGAAGGTGATGGTGAAGGTGATGATGAAGGAGAAGGCTGAGTGCTGGGTTTTGGAGTAACAACAGGAGTTGATGATGGAGCAGGATTATTTACAGGCACGGAAGTATTACCTGCCTTGATTACAAATGTAGAATTTCCGCCTGATACACTATGCGAATATGTAATAGTATTATTATAAGGAATGCGTATTATTGTACTGTTCTGATTGTTATTAAAACTTATAAGCGCTCCGTAAATGATTGAATTTCCGGTTAAGAATCCTTCCGTAAACCTGGTGTCCTTTCCGGGGATTGTTATTTGTATCATTTTTTCTTTTTCTCTAAGTTCAAATCTTGGAACATTTCCTTGTTGTGTATTTGTTAAGGTTATGCCTTTTAGAGTAACGGTGCAGGTATCACCTGACACGGTTATTGATAAAGGTCCGTTGCTGGTTTTGGCGCTTGATGTATTGGAAGAACTGCCGCTTCCGCTGTTATTGGCCGGAACCGGTGTTGTCGAAGGTTTCGGAGTTGCAGAGACGGATGGTGCCGGTGAAGAAGGCGCAGGTGTGGTGCCTGGCGAAGCAGACGGTATGGTACCGGGACTGTTGCCTGATGTTGAACCGGTTCCAAGCGTTAATATTATAGACTTGCCGTCAGGTGAAACAGAAAAAGCATAAGCCGGCTTTTTAGTTGTTTCCACAACGACACTTGTTCTTTTGGGGTCGGACATATTTGCAAGACGTATTTGAACAACTGTGCCTTTATTTATATCAAATCTAATCGTTTTTGACACATCGGCATTGTCTATTTCAAATCCTAGTCTGTAGTTTTTATAAGTTCCTTCGGGAGCTATAAGATATTGTTTTGTAATTTTTGTCGAAGTAGAATATATGCGTATTTCTTCCGTGTTATTATTCTGCGAATATGTAACCTTTGAAACCGAACCCCCCGTTGCCATTTCCAGAACTTCTGACGCTTGCGCCTGCAAAGGCATTATCAACAGAGAGATTATTAAACAGAAAACAAGCTGGATTGACATGATTTTCCTCATTATCCACACCTCTAGGTCTTTTCTTTCGTATCTAATGTCTATATTACCACTTTTTTGGGATATCGAATTAGACAATAATATTACAAGTTCTTTTCATTATGGCCATCAAAATCATATACAGGCTTTTTGGGGTGATCGGATTCCCAATAAGAATAAAAACAACCGCAATATTTTTGCATATAATAATACTTACCCCTGGAAATCTCTCTACCTTTTCTGTACAGTTCTCTGAAATCCTCGTAATAGAAATCAATACCATATTTATCGGCAATAGCCTGGCCTATGTCCTTAATAAGCTCATGGTTCTGGTATGGGCTTATTAACAAGCTTGTGGTAAACGCGTCAAAATAATTCTCTTTTGCAAATTTAGCCGCGGCATTTAATCTTAACGAATAGCAGGTTTTACAGCGAAGAAGCTTATCTTCCCCAAGATTCTTTTTCCAGTATTCTAATTTAAAATCATTATAAAAACTAGTTTTAAAACTATAATCATCAGATAATTGCTGAACTGCCAGTTTCCGCTTCTCGTACTCCTCCAGCGGATGAATATTGGGGTTATAGAAGAATCCTTCTAAGTAAATGTCTGAATCATCTATCAATTTATCAACTATGGCAACGGCGCAGGGCGCGCAGCATATATGCATTAAGAGTTTCATATTTATCCTTCCCGGCAGAAAATCATTCCTTCTTTTAAATCGTGACCGCAGGCATACTGCTGAGGGGTCATTTTTTTGCAGGATTCGGCCTGGATCTCATGTATCAGCAAAGCCCCGTCCCCTGTTTTGACCCACATATCGCATGATAACACTTTCAGAATAGTGCCGGGAACTATTTCAGGATTATTAATCTTTTCATATAAATAATCAGGTATATCGGCTATTTTTGAACAGCATATCTTGATTCTTTTGCCGCACATGATGGAGTATGCTCCCGGCCATGGATTCGTTCCGCGAATCCTGTTGTGCACAGCAATCGTTGGTTGGAACCAGTCAATCAATCCCGTTTGTTTGTCAATTTTTTGAGCATAGGTAGCTTTGCTTTCATCCTGTTTTGTTCTTGTCAATGTACCGTTTTCCAAAGCTTTTATGGTTTTTATAAGGGTTTTGGCACCTAGTTCAGACAATATGTCGTGCAGTTGTCCTGCTGTCATATCAATAGGTATTTCTACTTCTTCCTGCATCAAAATATCGCCTGTATCCAGGCCTAACTCAGTAAACATCGTAGTAATACCGGTTTTTTCTTCCCCATTTATTATTGCCCATTGTATCGGAGCAGCTCCCCTGTATTTTGGCAGAAGTGAAGCATGGACATTTATTGTTCCATATTTGGGTATGTCCAGCACGCTTTGGGACAAAATCTGACCGAAAGCGCATGTAACAATAAGATCGGGCTTAAGTGCTGCAAATTCCTGTATTGTTTCCGGTTCCTTTGACAGTTTCAAAGGCTGATAAACAGGTATATTATTGGCTATAGCAAATTCCTTTACAGGGGGAGCCTGAAGCTTATGCCCTCTGCCTTTAGGGCGATCAGTCTGCGTCACTGCTCCAATTACTTCATAACCGTTATCAATTAATGTTTTTAAAGAAGGTACGGCAAAATCTGGCGTACCCATAAACAGTATTCTCATTCGCAATCTTTCCTTCTGTAAATTAATAAGATTTCGTTTCACTGATTTAATCAAATTTACTCATTCGTTTTCCTTTTCATCATTGTCCAATTCAACAAATTCTATTACCTTTTCATCAAAAAGCACACCATCCAAATGATCCAATTCATGACATATGCAAACGGCTTTAAGGCCTGTTCCTTCAGTCCGGACCTTTTCTCCGGCCCTGTTAAGGTACTCAACAACAACTCTTTGAGGGCGTTTGACTTTTCCGTAAACCCCGGGTATGCTTAAACATCCTTCGGTTTCAATTTGTTCACCCTCAGTCTCAGTTATGACGGGATTAATAAGTTCGATAAGCCCGTCCCCCACATCTATGACGGCTATTCTTTTCAGAATGCCAACCTGTGGGGCAGCCAAACCTACCCCATTGCCTTCATACATGGTTTCTGCCATATCATCGAGCAGTTCAAGTATTTTTCTGTTTATTTCCTTTACTTCCTTGCACCGCTTATTTAATATTTCGTCTCCTTTTTTTACAATATTACGAATTGCCATACCTGATACTCCTTGAATACTTTATAATTATTCTAAACCCATAATTATTATATCACGATTAACACCACGACAGCAGTATAATGGCTATCTATGTTTGAAATCCACTGTTTCGAACAGGCAAAGTTATATTATACCATGCTGGCAGGGTCGATATCCACACTTATTTCGGCGCTGCCGGTTTTTATCCTGGGGAATATATCTAGGGCGTGATTCATAAGCTGAACCAACAGGTTAACGGATTTCGCCTTTATTATAATTCTCCATCTGTATCTTTTACGTATAACGAATATCGGAGGCGGCAGCACCTCTGAGCATTCAAACACGTCTTCCTTATTATATTCCATAAGTATTTGATTTCTCAAAGCAGCCAGTGAATCCCTTGCAGCATCCTGATTCTCGCTTGAAACCACAATAACGCCTATATGACAGAACGGCGGAAAATTCATGGCTTTTCGCATCATTATCTCTTTTTGGTAAAATGCATCATAATCCTGCGTCAATGCAGTCTGTATCGCATAATCATCAATATTGTACGCCTGAAGGATTACGCGGCCGGGTTTCTCTCCTCTGCCTGCTCTTCCTGAAGCCTGTGTTATAAGCTGAAAGGTCCTTTCGCTTGCCCTGTAGTCATTGTTAAACAGGGTTGCATCGGCTGACAGGATTCCCACTAAAGTAACATCAGGAAAATCATGCCCCTTTGCCACCATTTGCGTCCCCAGCAGAATATCGGCTTCTTTATTCCTAAATGCGTTTAATATCTTCTTATGCCCATGCTTACCGCTTGTAGTATCCATATCCATGCGCAGCACCCTGAACATGGCAGGATGATTCTTAAGCTCTTCCTCAACTTTTTGTGTCCCGGTACCGAATGCTTTGATTCTTTCGCTTTGACAGTCGGGACAGATTCTTGGTATGGGTTCCGCATAGCCACAGTAGTGGCAGAACATTTGCCGGTCATGTGTATGAACCGTTAAAGAAACACTGCAATTAGGGCATTTGGACGTATACCCGCACTCTCTGCAAAGCAGGAATGAGGCATATCCCCTCTTATTAAGAAACAGGATACTCTGTTCCTGGTTGTTTTTATTTTTTACAAGCTCTTCTTCAAGCTTTCTGCTTAAAATCTTCCTGTTGCCTTCTTTCAGTTCTTCTCTTAAATCTACTAGAACAGTCTGAGGCAAAGGTATGGAATTTGGCCTGTTTTTCATGGTTAATAGCTTGGTTTTTCCGCTTAAGGCACGGCAGTATGTCTCTACTGACGGCGTGGCAGAGCCTAATACCAGCAAGGCACCGTTTATATTGCATCTGGCCCTGGCCACCTGGCGGGCATCATATTTCGGAGTATTCTCCGATTTATACGTCGACTCGTGTTCTTCATCTATTATAATAACCCCTAAATTCGATAAAGGGGCAAAAACAGCGGAGCGAACTCCTATTACCACATCCACTTCCCCGGCCTTGATTTTACGCCATTGGTCAAAGCGTTCTCCCTGGGATAAACGGCTGTGCTGAATTGCTATCCTGTTGCCGAAACGGGCACTGAAACAGCTTATCATCTGTGGAGTAAGGGATATTTCCGGCACCAGCATTATGGCTGATTTTCGCATTTTTATCGCCTCTTCAATCAGCCGTATATATATTTCTGTTTTTCCGCTTCCTGTTACACCATGAATAAGTATTTCATTGAGTTTGTTTTGCCCAAGCAGCGATAGTGCTTCTTTCAGAACATTCTCCTGTTCCCCGGTTAAAACCGGTTTTTGGGGTATATTGCATTCAGTGCAGTCAAAAGGATTTCTTTCAGTTTCTATCTCGGTATAGGAAATCCATCCTTTTTTCACCATGTTTCTGACTGTTCCGTGAGACACCCCTGCAATCAATAAAATGTCCTGCAGCGTACATATTTCCTCTGAAAACAGAACCTCCATTATCCTTATGTAATGAATGCTTTTTACTTTTCCTTCATCAACTAAATTATAAAATTCTTCTTTGCTAATTGATGGAATTACCGCTTTTACCGTTTTTTCACCGACGGGCTGTTCAAAAAACTCGCGTCTTTCAACAATGCCTTTTTCTATCAGATAGCTGATATCTTCAAAGCTTCCCTCAATTTTGGCAAACTCTTGTTCAGGCATACCGTTCTTGCTATTGGCAAGTTTGTCCAAAATAACCTTTTGAGACCGGCTGAGCTCAATGTCTATTTTAACCTTGTCTAAATCTACAGTTTCGGAGATTTGAAGCCATCTTTGCTTTTTCAGGCTAACACCGGCGGGAATCATTAATCTAATGGCATCACCCCAGGTGCAAAAATATCTTGTTTTTATCCATTGAGCCAGTTTTATCATCTCGGAAGATAAAAGAGGGGTTTCATCAACAATTTGGGATATTTCTTTTAGTTTGTTTTCTTCCTCGCCGTCCCAGACCTTTATGATCCATCCCGCTTTTTGCTGGTTTCTGCGCCCAAAAGGAACTATGACACGCATACCCGGCACTGCTTTATATTGTTCATCCAATGATATCTTGTAGTGGTATAGCCTGTCAAAACTTCGTGTAGCTTCAGAAAGAGCAACAGCTGCAAGAAGCATAAAAAAATTCCTCCGGTAAAATTACTTAAGGCAGGATAAAGTATCCCGCCTTTAATATTATCATCACCCGCGGTTAAAATCAAAGAAACAGTGTTACCCTGGGAACCAAAGCATCATGGTAATTAAAAAGGGATTTGTATAAAATACAAATCCCTTATAATTTAACAGGAATATTCCTTGTAAACATACTCAGGAATACTACTGATATCTCCGCTTATAGAAAACACAAATTGTGTATCAAATTTCTCAGATAAGTATTTTATCTGTTCAAAGAATTTATCATATTGCTCGTCTTTTGAAACAAAATTGGAAAGAGCATCGATATATATGGCCTTGATATCATAGTTCTGGGCAATCATGCCGCATATAAAGGAAAACAACTGATCCAGATTTGAAATGGGAAATTCAGAAATATCTACATATCTGATTGGGTGTTTAAGGTTGGTAATATGAGCAATTCCACGATTAATAAAGACTATGTCCCCGGTACAATTCTCGAGTAAAGCATTAGCGCCAGCAATAAGGTATTTTGTCTTACCTATGCCCTTGTTTCCGTAAACTACCTTTATCATGGGTATCGTCCCCTTTCTTAATCTTTTTTGTTGTTGTTTTCTTTTACAACCTCCATTTTAGAAACTGAGATTTCATAAGCTACCCGCTCTTCAACTTCGGTTTCGGATATTTTCTTCTGATAGGTACGACTTTGAATACGTCCCCATATACGAATGTTATCGCCTACTTCAAAGGTTCCGGCATATCTTGCGTTTCTTCCCCATGCAATACATGGAATATAGTCCGACTTATTATAGGCCCTGTTTACAGCAAGTAAAATATCCGCTATCTCGCGTCCAAAAGGTGTTGTTCTGTACATGGGTTTTCTGCAGACAAACCCGTTTAAACAAATCTGGTTAGGATTTCTATTTGTCACCTCCTCTTCCGATATTTCTATTTCCCTTGCAAAAACAGTCAGCATAAGCTTATGCCCGCTGGTATTGTTGTAATTATTATATGAACGGAATTGTCCTTCAATTATAAGATAAAGATTCTCTTCAATTTTGTTCGGGTTAACCAGACGTTCTGAGAACATTACCGGTATAATATCATAGTTTTCGCTCAACCGGGGTACCTTAATATAAACTATGTAAAAGCCCTCACCATATACCTCGTGACTGAATACAGGGTTTGATATTACCTTCCCGATCAGGCTTACACAATTGTTTTCTAATGCCGATATTCCTGACATTTTTATTTTCCAACCCCTCTCAAAAGTCTTTCGTATTTATCGAACATGCTACCTGATAATTATTATTCAGCATCAAGTCCGTTTAGAAGCTCTTTTGAACATAAATAACAAACATTTGTAAAAACTGTTATGGTATACCGCAAAACTAAAAACTACATCTATAATTGAATCATATATTATATTTCACCAAAATAACAGGGGGTTAAACATGTTTTTTATGATAATTTACTTATTTATATTGTTTTACTTTAACTTTCATCTTTAATCTGCCTTCCGTCATAACGTATTCTGTAATTTTCTTTTATTATAAGGTCCGATACTTTTACACACTGAAAACCGTTGGAAGTTAAGTTTTCAAGTATCTCAGGCAACACTTCTTCGGTATGCAGCGTATCATTGTGAAAAAGAATAATGGAGCCATTTGTAGTCTTTTGTGTCACACGTTTATAGATATCTTCCTTTGTCATACTTTTTTTCCAGTCAAGGGAGTCAACATCCCATTGAATTGCCTGATGATTAAGCTTTTTAGCTACTTTTATTGTTGCCTCGCTGTACTCGCCGTACGGCGGTCTGAATAAATTTGTTTTGAAACCTGTTATCTCTTCAAGTATTTGTGTACAAAGCAATATCTCCTCTTCTATTTTATCATCCGGTAATTGGCCCATATGAGCATGAGAATATCCATGATTTGCAATTTCATGTCCTTTGTCAAAAATCAGTTTTACTGCGTCGGGATATTTTTTAGCCCATAATCCTACTATAAAAAATGTCCCTTTTGCTTTATACTTGTCAAGTATATCCAGTATATTCGGAATATCATCTGCACCCCAGGCGCAGTCAAAAGTTATAGCGCACTTTCTCTCTTTACATTCGACTGAATAGATTGGAATATTGTCATTGTACTGTCTTGAAGCTTGGGTTATATACTCCTTTGCAGTAAATATATTGATCATTATAAGGATTATTGCAAGGATTAAAAAGAGTATCGGCACCAGATTCCTTTTGCGGAATATTATAAACTGCATGTAATTTTCCGCCTTAATAGCATCCTTCTGTTATGAATTTTATGCTTTTTTGGGTTACTTATGCATTCAGATAAAGGCGCCCATGTCAGATAAACTTATCATGAAATATACATATATTTGCCTGTTATACTCTTTTTAACTACTCCCTTAAGTTCAAGGTCCAATAGTATCTCATATAAATCAGTCAAATGAATATTGGTTTTTTCCGATAATTCTTCATCATAAAGGTCCTCGATTTTTAAAGCGCCGATAATCTTTCTTTCCTTTTCTCCCAGTCCCCTTGTCCTGCTTTTCACCTTCCCTTTTCTTTTCTTTTCAAACGGATATGCTCCAAAACTCAGCTCATCCAATATATCTTCAGAATCCAGAACTATTTTCGCCCCATCCTTGATTAATCTGTTGGTACCCATGCTGTTATAATTGTTAATATTGCCTGGTATTGCAAACACATCGCGTCCCTGTTCCAAAGCATAATTAGCTGTAATAAGAGAACCGCTTTTAATGCCTGCCTCAACAACAAGAGTTCCAAGCGACATTCCGCTGATGATTCGATTTCGGGACGGAAAATTAAGAGGCGATGGTGGGCTACCTGGTGAAAACTCAGATATTACTGCCCCGGATTTTATAATACGTTCCATTATTCCGTGGTTTTCAGGAGGATAAACTATATCAACTCCGCACCCCAAAACTGCCACTGTTTTTCCTCCGACATCCAGGGCTCCGCTGTGAGCGGCGGTATCAATTCCCCTGGCCATCCCGCTTACAATGGCAATACCAGATAAAGCTAATTCGGATGCTATTTTGAAAGCTGTTTCTATGCCGTAACCCGAGGCTTTTCGTGAACCTACAACAGCTACCATATTTGCTTTTGGTATCCTGCCGCGCGCATAAAGAACCAAAGGAGGATCAGGAATGAATTTGAGCATTTCGGGGTATTCGTCATGAGGAATCGGTAATATATCGATATTCTTTTTAAGACATAATTCCATGATACTATTTGTTTCCCGGCTTAATTCATCACTGTGAAGAAACTCATAATGCGAATCAGTAAATCCCGATTTTAACAGGATTTCCTTTTCGGCTTCAAATACATTTCCGATGCCATCTAAGGCAGTTATCAGATCTATCTTGATTGTAGTTCTTAAACTGATTCTGCTAAGCTTCAGCCAATATTCAAGTTCCCTTTCCATAGTTTCTCCTTAAACTCTTAATGTTCTGTCCAGCGCCCTGTATTGTATCGCTTCGGATATATGCCTGGAATTAATAATTTCACTTTGTTCCATATCTGCAATTGTTCTTGCCACCTTTAAAATACGATCATAAGCCCTGGCACTCAAATTTAACGTATCGAAGGCATTTTTCAGTACTTTTTTACTTTTCTCGTCAACTTTACAGAATTCTTTTATCATTGAACCCTTAAGATGGGCATTGCAATAGATACCATATTTTTTATAGCGTTCCTGTTGTATTTTCCTGGTGCGATTCACCCGCTTTTTTATCTCTTCTGACGATTCCTCAACCTTTTCATTTTCTAGCTCGTTGTATTTTAATGTGGGAACCAGAATATGCATGTCTATTCTGTCCATCAAAGGACCTGAAAGACGGGAAAGATAATTTTCAGCATCCTTGAACGAACAGGTGCATTTTTTTGTAAAATCTCCATAATATCCGCATTTACAAGGGTTTGCGGCCGCTACCAGCATAAATCTGCAGGGATATGCAACAGAATAATTTACCCTTGATATATTTGCCACACCGTCCTCAATAGGCTGCCTTAAAACATCCAGCGTTTTACGCGGAAATTCCGGTATTTCATCCAGAAAAAGAACTCCGTGATGAGCCAGGCTTACTTCTCCGGGCTTGGGAATGCTTCCGCCGCCTACGAGACTTGCTGCGCTGACCGTATGATGGGGAGATCTGAAAGGTCTTTCACTGATTAGGGATTGTTTTTGGGTAACCAGGCCTGATACACTGTAAATTTTAGTGATTTCCAGTGCCTCTTCAAAACTTAAATCAGGCAAGATGGTAGGAAGCCTTCTGGCAAGCATTGTTTTACCCGATCCCGGGCTTCCGATCATAATTAGATTATGGCCTCCGCTTGCCGCTACCTCCAATGCCCTTTTTGCGTTTTTTTGGCCTTTTACATCGGAAAAATCCTCGGAATACATATTATGAGAAGGCATAAAGACATTTTCAAAGGTTTTG
>JAAYFU010000014.1 GCA_012728095.1 Clostridiaceae bacterium | reverse complement strand
AAGGACGGTGATTTTAAATGATACTCTTAAAACTATTTTGGAGCTTTTTTCAAATCGGCATGTTTAGTATAGGCGGCGGCATGGCCGCATTGCCGCTGATACAAAACCAGGTAGTTAATTTGCAGCACTGGCTGACGTTGACGGAATTTACAGATCTCATCACCATCGCGGAAATGACTCCTGGCCCCATCGCCATAAATTCAGCCACTTTTGTGGGAACCCGAATTGCCGGGATTCCGGGAGCAGTTTTCGCTACCATCGGATTTATCTTTCCGCCCTGTGTTATCATCTCTCTCCTGGCATTAATTTATTTTAAATTTAAAGACTTGACCATAGTCCAGGGAATATTAACCGGTCTGAGGCCGGCCATTGTCGGGATGGTTGCATCAGCAGGGTTGTCGATTATTATACTGGCTGTTTGGGGAGAAGGCGGCTTTACGATGAACCCTCAAGCAATAAACTGGATTTCCGTTTTATTGTTCGTTGCCGCTTTATTCGTTATGCAGAAATGGAAACCTAATCCTATTTATGTGATACTGGGTTCAGGCATTATCGGTGGCGCAATTTACTTGTTCACATAGGAATGCCATAATGAAAGGCCGGCAAAGGTTATTTAATTAATTTCCACATATTTCAGGTTCAGCTTTTCCCAGTCCTTTAAAGAGTTGCGTATGGCATACACTGCAAGATCACGGTCTCTTTCTTCCACAGCGCGAAGTATAAGTTCATGATGTTTCAGGACTGAAAAGTCGGAAGCCAGACTTTGTGAAACGTATGAATTCTGAATAAAAGGAGTAAAAATATCAAGCATGTTTATATACACATTTCTGAGTATATTATTCCCTGTAATCTCCACCAATGCTGTATGAAAGCGCAAATCCTCAGCCACAATCTGCTCCAGCGGAGCCTTGGCTTCAATAGCTTCCTTAAGTTTATCGGTAATTCTGCGCAGTTCTTCGACATCCTTATCGGTCACCTTTTCTATTACGGCACAAATGATTCCTGTTTCAAGAATCAGCCTCAGCTGGATTAAATCAGGCAAATTGGTGCCCATAGCGATTATCCTGAAAAACTGCGCATCAAACAGACCGTCGCTTGCAGAACCACGCACGTATGTTCCGTCTCCGCGTCTTACTTCAAGTACGCCATATGCGTCCAGAATTTTTACAGCCTCACGTATACAACCGCGGCTCTTACCAAACATTGTGCTTAATTCGAACTCATTGGGTATCTTATCGCCAACTTTAAGCCCATTCTCGATTATCATTTTTTTTATTTCTTTTATAACCTGTTCAACAGCTGATAAAGGTTTTTTGTTTTTGAGCCTGTCCAAATTCTGTTCCATAAGAAAACTTCTCCCAACTAAATCAAGTCATGGTGTTTAAATAATTTCATAGATAGCATTTAAGTGAAAAGCCGCGGTCAAACCATTATGTTCCCTGAAGAAATACCAATATCATCAGCTTATATTATAATTAAACCTATCTTTTTATCAATAATACAGCTATATATGCAATCAGTCTGATTTATCCCTTATGGATCCAAATGCCAGAACAGCAATGATAATTATACCCTTGATGATGTTCTGCATTCCGGTGGAGAAATTGGCTATCTGCATAGCCGTCACGACAAAACTTAAAAACAGCGCTCCGAACAATGTTCCAAATGTAACGGCATATCCGCCTGATGCCAGAGTACCTCCGATTACGACACTTCCTACCGTATCCATTAAATATGAGTCGCCCATACCTAAAAATGCGCCGCCGATACGGCCAGAAAGGAAGAACCCGCACAGGGCTGCAAATACGGCACCCATCACATAGGCAATAGTTTCTACAAGATTAACCTTTATTCCGGCAAGCTCTGCGGCTCTCTTATTCTGACCAAGAGCCAGAAGCGCTCGTCCATAGGTGGTTGAGCGGAACATTACCGCTACGGCTATAACAATTAGCAAAACAATGTAACTCACTATAGGAATACCCAGTATCCTGGTAGTAGTCAGGGTCTCCATAATATTGCTTACCTCAAGTACATTGAACGTGCGGTTGTAGATGGAAGTCATCGTGGACAATATATATCCTACCGCAAGTGTCGCTATCATGGATGTTATCTTAAAACGTATCACCAGGATGCTATTGATTAATCCAACCAAGGCTCCGACCAGGATAACCACTGCCAAGACCAGCAGAAAGTTTCTGTCCTCCCCGTTGGTAAGGCCCATGGTGAGGAAAGAAGACAGGGTGATCATATTTGGTATGGACAAATCAAATGCTCCGCGTCCCGTTGTCATTACTATCATCTGGCCAAGGGCGCAAATTGTCAGATAGCTTGCAATAGTAAAATTAGCTGTAAAACTCATATATGAGAACTTGCCCGAAATCAGCGAGACCACAATAAACATAATGGCAGATCCTATTGCAGCCCATGTCCAGCGATTGCTCCTTGCAAATGAATTTAGCTTGTTCATTGTTTTGCTCCTTTCTTAAGCAGCCTGAGCGCCAGTATTAAAATCAGCATAATGCCCTGTACGGCTGCCGTATAATCGGAACTTACATGTAAAAATCCAAGAAGAATTGTTACAAGGGACAGAGTAATGGCTCCGAAAACCGAGCCGACATGGTTAACCCTTCCACCGCTCAATGCTCCTCCTCCCAGCACAACCGAAGCAACAGTCAGCAGGGTATAGGAATCCATTGAACTTGCGTCAGCCGAGAAGGTCAGGGCAGTAAAAGACAAGCCTCCCAGCACTGCAAAAAAGCCTGAAATAATATAAACGGTGAACACTGCCACGTATTTTCCCCATCCGCTGCGTACCATTGATTCTTCGCGATTACCGAAGCCCCGCATTACAGTACCATATTTTGAACGGTATATTAATGTCGCGGTGACAGTTGCCAAAACAAGTATAATAAGTACATTGGGGATACCCAGGACAGACTTGTTGAAAATATCGACCAGCAACTTAGGAGCGTTTCCACCTGGAATATTCTGCAGCACTAGGGCCAGGCCGTACCAAACAAATGAAAAACCTAACGTCACAATAACTGCAGGAATGTTAAGGCGTCGAATCAGAAGCCCCATTAATCCGTATGCCAGCCAGGCACCGAGAATCGCGACACAGCCCAATAACGGATTTTCATACAGCACGGTCGCCGCCAGCACGCTTACAAGTCCCATAAAATTGCCGATGCTTAAGTTCACATGGCTGAGTCCTATAATATATGTCTGGCTTATTGCCGCCAGGATAAGAGGCAGCGACCCGCTTATAAGGAGCCTGGCACCAAACAGTGTAAAAATTTTCTTTTGAATAATACCGCACACAAGGTAGATAATTGCCATTGCAAGTATGGGTATCAGCAACGACAGATTAAACTGCCTCCCGGCATTTTCAAGTTTTTCTTTTTTATTGTCGGAAGACTTGAATGACGCTT
>JAAYFU010000082.1 GCA_012728095.1 Clostridiaceae bacterium | reverse complement strand
CTTATGTCGGTAATCTGATTATTCGATAAACTCAGAATGGTCAGATCGGTCAAATTATTTAACGCATTTATTTCAGTGATTAAATTATTGTCCAATTCCAGAACTGTCAGATTAACCAGATCCTTCAATGCACTGATATCAGAGATTCGATTATTACTTAAACATAACATGCTCAGTCGGGATAAACCCCTCAAAGGACTTATATCGGTAATTATATTATTGCTCAAATCCAGATCTGTCAGATTAACCAATGATTCTAAATCATGGATATCAGAGATTTTGTTTTTATTTAAACCCAGTATAGTTAACTTAGATAAAGATTTTAAAGGACTTATGTCAGTAATATGATTATCCGATAAAGTCAGCCATGACAGTTTGGTTAAATTCTTCAAAGGGCTTATATCGGTGATCTGAAAGCTGTTTAACGACAATGATTCCAGATTTGATGCTTCTTTTAGCGGACTTATATCAATGATATCCTGTTCACTGATTATCAGGCGACGAATATTAGGGAAATATTTAAAATCATCAAGAGCATTCATTTTCCCATAACCGGTAATACTGGTGATTTTCATAGTGTCATGATTATAAGCTTCATTAAACGTACTTTCTTCCGGCTTTCCTGATCCATATATCACAATCGACTCTATTTCCATTAATCCGGTATTATATATCTCTCCTGTTTTTTTACCGAGTCCGTTTCGAATAATTCCCTCCAATACTTCATCGTTAAACTGAACGGCTTGTGCAGTCTCAGTTTCCTTTGATGCCCCAAAAAGTTTGGATTTAATTTTATTCAGTTCTAACCGTTTATTAAACAGATCAGTAGTGACTGCCTTGTATATAAGCAGCCCAGCAAATATTACTGCAATAACTGACAATATAGTTCCTATGATTACAAATAGTCTTTTTTTCATTTTAATTACCTTATTTTACTATGATTATTAGTATTTATTAAAAATAATAGATTGAATTTCTTGAAATGTCAATAATATACATAGACTAGAGATTAGGAATATATAAGTTACTCTTTAGATAATATTCATAGACTAAGTTACCTAATAAAAGAGTATCGCAGATAAACTAAGAATAATCAATTACGTTTGTTCAGACCTTTGTAATTAAGTCCCTGATATAGTCCGTTTTCAAACATATAATGGTGCAATCCGTTTAGAACATGTCGTTTGTATACGCTCCACAGAGGCGCGACTAAGTTTTTGCGATTGCCGTCCCCGGTCACTCTATGAATGACCATATCCTGGGGTAATCTGGTTATTGCTTCAGCCACCCATCTTATATAAGTCTCTTCATCCAATAATGGGAACGGTTTTTCCGTATATTCTTCATACAAGGGACTGTCTTTCAGGATATGCAGCATTGACATTTTAATGCCGCTTACAGGCTGATTGGCCATATAATCTATGGTAGCCATAAAATCGTCATAAGTTTCACCCATAACTCCCACAATCAAATGTACGATTATGGGAATGCCGGCTTGATTTAAGCGTGCCACGGCGTTTTCATATACCGGCAGCTCATATCCCCTGTGAAAGAGGTCAGCTGTTTTCTGATGAATGGTTTGAAGCCCCAGTTCAATCCAAATGGGCTTTATTTCAGATAAACGGGACAGTTCTTCTATCATTGTATTTGGCAGACAATCCGGCCTTGTACCTATTGAAAGCCCTACAACTCTTTCATCCGCCAGGATCTCTTCATATACTGGCACCAATAACTCCACCGGTCCATAGGTGTTGGTAAAGGACTGCAAATATGCAAGGTAACTGTTCGAACTGTTTTTTGAGGATACCATTTGAATGGCAGAATCAATTTTTTCGTGAATATCCATGGATCCGGCTATGGCAAAATCCCCGGAGCCGCTTGAAGAACAAAAAGTACAGCCGCCCGTGCCTTTTGTACCGTCCCTGGTAGGGCAGGTGCAGCCGATATCCAGCGAGATTTTATAGACTTTTTCGCCAAAAATCTGCCGAAAGTATTGATTTGCAGAATAATACGGTTTTCGATCCGGCCATACTTTCATACTGCATCTCCCAAACTGATAAAATTTTTATAAAGGCCGTTAAATTAAATAATATTTCAACATAGTATTATATAAAAATTAAGCTTAAGTATCATCTTTATACGGAGAAAACAATTAAAATTTTTTATGAAATAGTCATTGTAAAGAATCATTTGGGTCATATAAGCGATAATCCTCAAAATTAAGCACCATCGAAAATTGACTTTGCATGGCAAAGGAATAGTATAATTATTAATAATCTATTTATTTTGATGATAATTCAACAGCAACTTCTTCTTATTCCTGATGGGGACCATTGGCGATTATGAGGAGGTTCTTCGTTTATGATCTATCTTGGCAGGGGTTTTTATAACGGTACATGACATATATTCCTATATTCCATAAAACAATGTGATACCACAATTCTTACAGACGACTTAATTGCGAACTTCTGACTTGTCAAATGCTTACGAAGAGCAGGCAAAGACAGCATATCTAATTTCATAGAATCTTTGCAGTTAGAACAGCACAGTAAAACATGCCAACAAACCGACAGTACCAATGACTAAGGGACTGATTTTCAGCGCCCCGTTCTCAGGGCAATCAAAGAATAGGACGTTCCATACAGGGGTTGATGAAATGGAAAAGTGCCTATTATCAGTTGATTGGGACTATTTTATCTATACTAAAAAAGATAATTGGGGTTCATACATAGAAAACAACAGAAGTATTATTGACCTATGGTATAAAAGGTATATCCAGGCCAGAGCGCGGGGAGTGGATATTAAAGAATCATTCCAGCTATCTTCAGGGTATGATAATTTCTGGGAAAGAATCAGAAAGCGCTTCATATTCGAAAAGGATATCAAGGTATATGTTTCAGACTCCCATGCCTTCTCTTATGACATAGCAAAAGAAAACAAGTGTACAACAGTTTATTTGTTTGACGCTCATTCTGATCTTGGATATGGCGGTCTTTCGTCTCTCAACTTTGAAGTCAATTGTTCCAACTGGCTTGGTAAACTTCTGAAAGATGGGCTCATCAAAAAGGCTAATATATTCTACAGTCCTTATACAACAGAAAAGCCGGAGCATTTCAAACAGTTTAACAGTATATATAACATAAGGTATTGTAGTTTTAATGGCCTGAATAATGATATTGCGGTGTCGGCGATCCATATATGCAGGTCGGGCGCATGGACTCCTCCATGGCTGGATGAACAGTTCAATCAATTTATTGATGCCTTGGGAATTCCGTATAAAATGATAAATTGTCCGGAAAGAAAATGGGATACTGAAAATATCAGCTTGTCGGATCAGATCGATTATTTATTGGCATAACTCGATATCCTCAATAGTTTTTTATTAAAGATATCTGTGGATTTTGCTTAAAAATAGTGATATTTGGAATATATGAGGAAGATCAAAGTGAAAAAGCGATTTTCGGGGTTTTCCTGAAAATCGCATTATATTTTTCAGCTATCTTGACAATAAATCTTATTATTAGCTGTGATTTCAGATATACGATATACATCAATATAATTAACCCGCAAAAAAGCATTTCGTTATACCAGTCCTTGATTCTAGAGGCCTGTTAATGTATTATTTTATTATTAGCGCAGAAAAATCTGTCATTTTTTTATGAATCAAAATGCTTGGTTTGACTGTAATGGTGTTAAGAAATTTCGGGTGGTTCTGCTTCATGGTTTGGGCAAAAGAAGTTCTGTTTTTCAAAGATATACCTTCAGGCTACCGGGAAAATGAAAAGATTATATTTGCAGGCGTAGATTTTTCCGGAATACAAAGTTTCATTTATCAGGATGACAGCATGGAAAGCCTGAATGAAATTGCCGGCCGATCGGAATACATACAACTGCTGACTGTTAAAATAAATGAAGAATTAACTGAAATCCTGGAGGATTATTTTTATACTCCCATTACAGTTTCCAGCGGGAAAATACAGGCAATTATTAAAAACAATAAAAATGCCCAAAGTATATTTGAGAATCATTTGAAAAAAGTCCAGGAGACGGTGTTTCTCGAGAACCAGGGGAAAATCGGGATATTTTACGGAACAACTCATGCACAGCTGCGGAACAGGGATTCCGGCGCATACAACGACGCTTTTTTGGCATTGGCGAATGTTATAGAACGAAACAAGTATCAAAGTTATAATCTTTACGTGGCTGATTCCCAATATTTAAGCCAAACGCCATATTCTGTCCACTCTCTTCTGCCCAAAAAGGAATCAGGGAATTCCGTAAGTCTTGACAGCATTAAGCTGGCTGCTGTCAAAATGGATTTTGATAATCTGGGCAATTTGTTTTCCAGTATTAGAGAAGCTGATGTAAAAGCCGGTATCAGCAAAACAATAACTGAAACCATAAATGAAGCTTTTTCCGAAGTAAAAAACATACATCTTATTTACGCCGGCGGGGACGACATTTTTTTTATTTGTCGGTTCAAAGACATGATTGAAGTAATCCAAACCGTTTATCTCAATATAAAAAGAAGAGTTTATGAAGAGTCGGCCCTGGCGGATTATAAAAAAGACTTCGGGATTTCGTGCGGAATATGCCTGTTCCACAAGGATGTGCCGATTATACATTATATGGACAATGCGGAAATTGAGCTGTTAAAATCCAAGGACAGGGGGAAAAACCGAATAACCGCAGAAAACCTGTCTATCAGTTGGGACGAGTGGCAGGAATTATATGAAATCATGCAGAGGTGCAGTCATGTTTTAGAGCCAAAAAAAAGAGATGACCTTTATAGTTTCAAATTCAGGCATTATCTGAAGGTGCTTGGAGAAAATTATTGCGAGCCAAGAGACAGGGATTTTATCAGACAGCTTCTGACAACAGAACAATGAGGGGCAGCTTATGACTAAGGATTACAAAATTATTTTTACATCAGTGGGAGAAATAGTATCAATACCAGATTCACAGGATATTTATGAGTGCTTGTGCAAAATCCTGGCCGAAAAGGGATACGCTGATTTGAACAAAACAGGAGAAAACAACGGATTATTGGCAGTTTCCTGCGTAATGCCGGAGAATACGGTATTAAGACCGTTGTTTCCCCTGGATTTCGGGAAAAGAAAAATAGAAAGCGAAGGCTATCCGCTTCTAAAGAAAATAAAAAAGATAAAATATATCAGCACAGATTTAATGCCTTACATATCCGGTAATCATTTCTATGAGAATGTATTGGTCAACCTTTCAGCCGGTAAATGGGATGTTCGGAATGGTATTTTGGCAACGACCCATGGCAGAGTCAATTTTAACCTTGAAGAATATATTACCGGTGTCAGGGTGATGGAAAACGGCGTGTTTGTAACAAAAAGCCGGAGACTGATAAAAACAAACAACAGCAGGTTTCAAATTTATATCAGGACAAATATATCGAATATTGAAAATCTGTTAAGCCCGGGAACAAGGATCGATATGGGGGTGTATAATGTTTTTGAGCTCGAATCCGTCAAAGAATTTTACATTGTAGAAACCAAAAAAGGTATTCTGATTTCAAAATACTGTCCTGTAGATATTTCAAAGGAAATTGATATAAAAAATTCGTATTTCAAGGTGGGAATCAGAAACGGAATCAAATACATCATGGAAGGTTCCGTATTAAAACCGACCCGTTATTTTGCGGGCAGTATTCAGGAAAACAAAAGAAACAAGGCTAAATTAAACGGCAAAGGATATCTACTTTATATTTAGGCGATGGGAGAATCAAAATGAAAAACTATAATCTGGGCGTAAGAGACGGCACTAAATTCTTTGATATGAATACAATTCCTACAGTACCTGTTTATCTTTATGAAGACTATGACAAAAAGTTTATCCTTGCTGAGGAACTCAGAAAATCTCCGCTGGTATGGGTAAAGTATCAAAACAGAGGGGACATTTCCGGCAACCTGTCAGAAAGCCTGTATATGTTAACCAACAACTATAAAATGTATATTATTCTTAGAGAATTTTCGCCCGGAAACTACTTCCTTTCAGTAAGGGGCATATTTCCGAAGAAACAGTCGGATACCCGAAGCGTTTTGAGGAACTATATCCAGGTCAGGCATCGCTTTATCTTGCTTATGAAGGGTACGAAAAGCTATGCCGATCCCGCGGCGGCATGGATATTCTTTAACAGGATCAAAAACGAATGCATAAGGCTTAATATAGCAGAAGAACTGGAAAAAGAGGATGATTTACTAAAGGAACTGCTGGGCAAGGAAAATACGGACTTGAAAGAAAGCATAGCCGAGTTTTGTAATATACATACCAGACTGATTGATTTTGAAGAAGAATATGATAAGAAAAAAGGGTATGACTTTACATATTCTGCTGTAAGAGCAACTGAGAAGAATGAGAATATTAAGGGCGTCAGCTACTGTTTTAAGATAAATGAAAGCCTGGAAAGACTGGATAAGGATGCCTTAGTGGGTCAAAGTATTTTGATTAAGAAAGATGAAGAAGACAAGGGGATACCTGCGACCATTAATGATATTGATTCACAGAACAACGAGTTTATTATTAAAATCTTAAAAATAGTAGGACACGATGAAATTCCGCAGTCCGGATACATTAAGAAAAGCGACAGGAATGTAACATTTGAAATCCAGAGAGCGGCCTTTAACAGCATTGCCGAAGGCAGCGCCGTGAATCAAAGGATTTTTAATAATATTGCGTTAGGTGAATGTTTCCCGATAACCAACCGTACAGTAGTAAAAATGGATAAGCTGACCGAATCCCAGGAAAAAGCAATAAACATGGCAATAAATGCGGAAGATTTCATGCTTGTCCAGGGGCCTCCCGGCACAGGCAAAACCGAAATCATTGTCGCTATGCTAAAGCTTTTCGTGGATCAGGGGAAAAAGGTTCTGGTAAGCTCGAAGAACAACCTTGCAGTGGATAATGTACTGGAAAAGTGCATTGACAAAGGGCTCAAATGTATACGGCTGGGAAGGCCCGAGACTGTTAAGATCGATAAAGTCAGGAGCGTGCTGGTGGATGTTTATGTGCTGGCTCTGCAAAAGGAGATTGAGCAGCATGCCCGTAAATACCAGGAAAATATGAAGGAAAATGTACACAAATACAATGAAAAACTGGGCATCCTGGAGTCTGTCTGGTACAGGCTGGAGGAAAAATCCAGAGTACAGAGAAAACTGATTTGGACAAAAATCCTTTTGTTTTTATTCAAACTTTTAAAGCTGATTTCGTTTGTACCGTATTTTGCCCGTAAACATGATATTCTTAACCAGAATGTCAATAAGATAACTAACATCCTCCAGGGAATCATTGAAGAAATAAGGGCGAAATCCGCTGTTGTCGGGCTGGAGTTCACGATGAAAAACAAAGCTTTCAAGAGCCATGTAGATATACTTATAAAAAAATATAAAAAAATGATAGAAGACGCGCCTAAAAAGCTTTCAATTTCCGAGCAGTGGATCAAAGAGCTCCAGGGCCGGCAGGATGTTTTGTCAGAGATTTCATTGGAACATGTGCAGATTATCGGGGCCACCTGTATCGGTGTCAATACCAACAGATTGTTTAAAGACATGGAGTATGACGTAGCCATTATTGATGAAGCAGGCCAGATACAGCTTCATGATATTATCGTTCCCATGTCAAAGGCAAAAAAGACTATATTAATCGGTGACCATAAACAATTGCCCCCGGTCGCGGATGATGATTTCATAAAGGAAGCCAGGGAGAAATTCGAAGATATTGAACTTAATCTGGATGAAATATATAAAGTGAGCCTTTTTGAAAAGCTTTTCCATATGGTCGGAGATGAGAATAAGATAATGCTCGATACCCAGTTCAGGATGCATGAGGATATAGCCGAGCCGATATCTGAGCTGTTTTATGAAGGCAAGTATAAAACCGGCTGCAAAAAAGAACACAGATTAATAAATTTCGGAGGCTTGAAAAATCCGATATATTTTGTTGATACTTGCGATATGCCTGAAAAATATGAGACTGTAAATATTGTAGACAATCAGAATGTATATACAAATCATACAGAAGCAGCCATAATAGCAAAAGTTATCGGGGAACGAATTGATTTTCTCAATGAGGGTATCAGGATCCTCGACTATAAGGGAGAGAGAGTCTGTACGCTTGAGGATGTGGGAATCATTACTCCCTATAAGGCTCAAATAGAGTGTATAAAAAAACACTTGTTTGACGAATTGATAAATAGTGCGCAAATAGACCGGGCAAAGGTTAAAAACATTATAGAAAAAATTGAAATAGATACGGTGGATTCATTCCAGGGAAGGGATAAGGAGATAATATTCTATTCTTTTGTAAGAAGCAATCCGGAATGTAAAATCGGGTTTTTGAACGAGCTGCGCAGACTCAATGTAACTATTACCCGGGCAAAGAGACTGCTTATTATGGTTGGAGATTCCCATACCCTTATAAATACTACGGCCAAAAATCCTTTGTCTGGTGATAAGCCGCCAAGGTATTATTTTAAGGCATTTATTGAGTATTGCAAACAAAAAGGATATTATCACAAGGGTTTTATCAGCGGAGGAGCATTATGAAAATAAAAAACCAAAGCAATTTGATATTGAAAAAACAGGAGAATATAGATGAAATAAGCCGTTTCCTGATGGTAGAATATCCTGTTCTTCTGCAGCAGTTCAATATGCGGGAAAAATATTATGAAGATGACTTTCATATTATTGAGTATTACATGGACAAGTTGGTTTGTGAGACAACTATTGCCGACAAAGAAGAGCTTATAGAAATACTGGGGTTGGAAACAAACAGAGAAATAGCCGAGGTATTTTATAAAAATCTCTTAACCTGCAACCACATTGTTGAGGGAAAGCAGAGCCTGCATGCCACCGAGTGGGCAAGGAATTCCGTTAAATGCGGCAAGAAGCAGATTGAGAAAACAAGTAAAAGGAAGATGTATTTTGATGCAATTAATTGCAAGCCCCTGCCGGCGGAATTCTACAAGAACAGTTACAGGATCAGGGGGTTCAGTGAAATATTAAACCATGGTTCATACTTTATTAACACATGGAGTGATCCTAACCAGTTTGAGCTGCAAAATGCAGTATTGAATCTCAAAGGCGAAGAAAGAATAAGGTACAATGTCCCCCAGGAACTTATTGACATAGATTTTGACTATGATGAATATGAGAAGGCTGCCGAACATGTTCAGTTCACACCGTTTTATATAGCCTTATACAAGGATGGCAGTTTCAAGACCTTTGATGCCGTTACATACCAGGAAGAGTCTTTCTTCAGAAGTATTCTTGAAAATAACCCGTCCATCCTGGAAGAAATAATGATATCAACCGGGTTTAAAGAGATGGGAGATATCTCGGTCAAAGGTAATGCCAAAGTCAAGATCAGAATTCTAAACAGGGAAATCCCGATTACTGATGAAAATTTTTTTATGAACAATAACGGAGATTTAGTATATGTAATATCCGAAGAGCTGGTTAATGAGTTGATCCAGGACAGGAATTACTATATTCTTAGACAGATTTACCAGTTTGACAGGATCTGTTCGGGGGATGATTTCCTTGGAAGCATTGTTCACCTTCAAATAAGCGGCAGCTTGTTTAAGAGGGTGGAGGATACTTTAATAGAATTTGAAACAGACAGGGTCGGACAGGATGATAACGAGCTGCTCCAGCAGAGGATAGGGCTTTTGATGGAAAAACGCAGGAAAAGTTAGTAAAGTATAAAAAGAGGTATCATTATATCAAATATATATAAGGTATATATACAAAGCTTGAATATTCCGGAACATGCCGGCGGTATCGCAATTTAAGAACAATGCAATAAATAGAAGAAGAGAGGATTTTTATGAAAAAGGTTATAACTTTTTTGGGTGCAGGAACGTATGAAAAGATCATATATAAATATGAGAATCTCGAAATAGAAACAAGATTCGTACAGGAAGCATTATCTAAAATAATAGGAAATGATGCCATATTCCTTGTGGCATTGACGGCAAGGGCATACGAAGAGAACTGGAAAACGAAAGATCCTGAAAAACCAGGGTTGAAGGAGCTTTTTGATAGGAGAAAGATTTCTTACAAGGAGCTTCATATTAAGGATGGTCATAACGACCAGGAGCGCTGGGAACATTTCGATCAAATATTTGAAAACATAAAGGAAAATGATGAAATCTATGTGGATGTGACCCACTCATTCAGATCGACTCCCTTTATTATCATGGCGGTTATCAACTATGCTAAATTTGTAAAAAACGTAGAAATAAAAGGGATATATTATGGCGCATATATTCCCAATGAACCTGTTGCCGAAATAGTGGATCTTTCAATTTTCAATTTATTCTCGGACTGGACCATAGCGGCAGAAAAACTTATAACAATAGGAGACTGCCGTCAAATTGCCGATTTGATCGAAAAGACCATAAATCCCGTATTAAAAAGTTCCAAGGGCAGTAATGTGACTGCCGCAGCTACTAGGAATATAAACAGAAACTTAAAGAACTTTTCCAACGCGTTATATACTGTAAGGGGATGCGATATATCAGAATGTGCGTTGAGTCTGAAAAAATCATTAAATGAACTTAAAAAGATAGATATCAATGAACTGAAGCCCTTTGAAAAGATATTGGATAAAATGGCTTTAGTCGTTGAGAATTTTACGGGAGATCTAATCAACGATATTCTTCAGGCTGTCAAGGCTTGTATTAATTTTAATCTTATCCAGCAGGGTTATACTTTCCTAGAAGAAAACATATTCAACTTTTTTTGTAATGCCCTGAGTATCGATATATGCGCCACCGATACCCGAATGAAGATTTCCAGGGTTTTAAACTACATCTACATCCTTAGAAATAAGGGAGAAGAAAAAGTCAAACCTTTGGAAAAAAGTGAACTGGATATAAAAAAACAAATGTACAGCTTGCTGGACAGCAATATAGTTGAAGAAATGGCGGATTTGCTGGTGGATATAGCCCATAAAAGAAATGACATCAACCATGCGGGATACAGGAGTACCCGGATAAAAGCCTCTTCTGCGGATAAATTCGCCAATGAACTGGGACGCCTGGCCGACAGGTTTGAGAAGCTCATCGGAAAAAACAAAAAGAGAAAAATGTTTTTGATATTCTCGCATCATCTTACTGACAAACAAATAAGAGAAGGCGCGGAAGTTTTTAATATTGATGAATATATACATCTTCCGGAAGAATTACAGAAAATATGGAGCAATATATCCCCGGATACCGAAGACATATCGAATGAAATCGATCCAATAATCGACTGGCTCGAAGAAAGAACAGATCCTGATGATGTAGTGCTTGTCCAGGGGGATTTCGGCGCTACTTATAAGGTTGTAAATTACCTAAAAAGCAAAGGTATAAAAGCGGTTTATTCCACAACAAAACGGGAAGCTGAGGAAGAAGCGACCGAAGATGGAAAAGTAACTGTTAAACATGTTTTCTCTCACGTGATTTTCAGGGAGTATCTATAGTTTTTCAAGGCATTGGTTTTTATAAGGTTAAGACAGGATAGGGCACTCACTGTAAGATTGTTGCCAAGAACATCATAAATTTAATATAATTAAAAAGATGTTATTTTTTGTCGAACTATTTTAATTATCTTGGTGATGCCTCTTAGATCACACATTGGCATTAACTTAATTGACTCAATTATGCCTGAATGGATACATAGCTGCATAAGTACAATCTAATTGTTTAATCGTATGACAGCCTGGTGTTTTGCTACCGGATCCTGAACTAATATTGCTATAGTTGCCTGGGGGGTCTAAAAATGACACAAGAAAACCGATGGCGTGACAACAATACTTTACCTTCTCTCATATCAAAACTGAAGGAAAACATAGTGGAGCGGGAGCAAGAGATTGAGGCTATCAAAATGCAATTTGACGTGGTGTTGGAAGGGCAAACAGCCTTATCGGTCATAGCAGGTGATGTCGGTTGCGGGAAAACCACATTGATCAAGACGGTACTGGCGGATTTGTCAAAACTGAACGGAACCTGCGTCTACGGTAAATTCGAGCAGTTTAAAAATGAAGAACCTTATGTCGCAATTATCCAAATAGTCGAGCAAATAACCGATCAAATACTTACTTTCCCGGATGAAAAATTAAATCGGATCAAAAACAAACTGGTAAAAGAACTTGGTAAAGATGCCACCTTAATTACTGATATTATCCCTAAGGCACAAAAAATAATGGGTGAAACGGGCAGGGCCAATACCGATGACTACCAAAAACTTAAAGTGCGCTTGGAAAAAGCATTCCGGGCGTTTATTTCCATTACCGCCAGGGAGATGTTTCCCCTCATCATGGCAATCGATGACCTTCAGTGGGCAGATAAACCTTCCTGGAACATCATCAGTTCCATCGCAGACCAAATGTATGGAATAGGACTTTACATAATACTGTCATACAGGAATAATCTTGAAAAATACAGGATCAAGGTAAACTCGATGTTGGATACACTGGGAAAGATTAAAAAGAACATGCTTGAAATAACGGTGGGAAGTCTTTCGCCTGGAGTGGTAAAAAGATTGCTTGACAATGCTTTCGGCGGAGATTTTGATAATATCGACAAGCTCCTGGGCTTGGTCTATAGAAAAACCACTGGTAATCCTTTATATGTTCAAATACTGATCAATTTGCTTCATAAGAACGAAGGTATTTACTTTGATCCGCAAAATAAGGTATGGCATCTGAACCTGGATATAGCCAGGGAAACCAACCTTCCAAATAGTATAGTCGGTATCATTAACAGTAAAATAGAGAGTTTGAACCATGACCAAAAGAGGCTCCTGGAAATCGCCTCCTGTATAGGGAGCCGATTCAGTATAGGACTCTTAAGCAGGATCATGAATGAAAACCTACAGGTACTGGAAGAGAAGCTGAAAGAAATATGTCGCACCGGGTTGATCGTGGAAACTATTGAAGACTCATACGATCCCGATAATACTGAGTTTGAATTTTTCCACGACAGGATTTACCAGAACGTATATGAGCATATTGAACCTGAAAGGAAAGAGTGGCTGCACTTTATTATAGCCATGGAACTGCTGAACAGCCCGGACAGGAGCTATATTGAAGATAATATACTGCCTATAACCTCTCATTTATTAAAATGTAAAAGGATAATTAAAACTGAAATCACTGCAGAAAGGTTAGTTGACTACTTATACCTTGCGGGTATAAAAGCAAAATGCTCCGCGGCTGTAGAACATGCCCTGAAACTATTCGGCCTTGGAGAAGAATTACTTGGCCCTTCCTGCTGGCAGGAGGATTATGACAATGCCTTCAGGATCAAGATCGAGCTGGCAGAATGTGAGTTTATATGCGGGCAATACGATAAAGCTATGGACTACTATAAAGAACTGCTCGAACATGCTGATGGACAGGAAACTCTTGCAGAAATCAAGAAACGCCAGATGATCATGTATTCCTATACAGGTGATCACGATAAGGTAATTGAACATGGTTTCCCTGGTAAGCGGCGATGTCAACAAGGATGGCATTGACGACCTGGCTGCAACCTGGGGATATTATTATGGGCCGTACCAGAATATTGGCTCCACAGCGGTGGTCATGCTCGGGGCCAAAGGTACCGCGATGCTGACCAAATCCCAGCAGTTTGACCTCACTTACGGGAGTTCCGACATAGTACGCGGAACATTCGTCTTTGGCGATATCATAGGAGGGGATTCTGACTCGCTTGTTCTCTGCGGTCAGTCTGACGCCGACCTGAAAAGCGGTAACAAGTATACCCGCTATGTGGCCGTCTATAGCTGGAATGGTGAAGAATTCACCTCGAATCTCTACAAGAACTTCGATTTGTTTGCCAAGGAAGACGGCAAATTCGTATGGGAGGCTATGACCCGCAGCGAAGATAAATTCTATTCTCTGCCCCTTTGTGTTTCCAATGCCGCTATCATCCCTCAGGCAATCGGCAACAAAGGCCCGGACTTGCTCTATTTCGACAGTCTTTTGATAGGATACGATGAAGATATGGGCCTTTATATCGAGGAGTCCCTGGATATAACCGATACAGGGAATTGTGTCGAGTATGTTGAGTACGGCGCGGCGGCGGGTGACATTGTCGGTAAGGACGGGTCAGGCATCTTGTTTACCATGACCCAGACCCTGTATTATATTGATGAAGCCAAACAAAAATCATTTACTATAAAAGGCACAACAACAATTGAGGTAGCGAAATACAGAGAAGCGTATTACTATAAAACCTGGTTTCACTGGCTTTTCACTATCGAGTCGTTGAATCAGCATATCACCGTCAGGGCATATTTTACCGACAAGCTGACGCACCAGGTAACGCTGCCTGGAGAAAGTGAAGCCGGTACGTCAAAAATTACATATGTAACTCCTATATTAGCGGATGATGACGGAAACCGCGACACTGCTTCTGCAGAAGTCCGTGACAGGGATACCGTTATCATGACATTTGTTCCCAATGCCGATGCCATGTATGCCACCGATGTCCAGCACCTGCAAAATGTACTCTTGGGTAAAGTGGGTGAAGATAAGTATCAACATAGAGGATATACGGGCGAAGCTGCCGGTGAAGCCGCAGCGGTCGGCAACCCGTTGGAAGGAATAGATGAAGAAGTCGCGGAATGGACTCAGGAAGAGGAGCCAGCGGATGATGAAGAATTGCCGGAAGGCACTGCCGATGGAAATTGGGAAGAACCCGAAGAAGAACCGGAAGCGTCAGGCACAGTAAATAAAACCGCAGGCGTTGAACCTGCAGATGAGGATACTGATGAAACTGGCAACGGCAATGATGAGACTGTGTTTGAGGAAACCGGTGAAGATATTACTGAAGAAGAAGAGACAGCGGACAGGAATCAGGACGAAACACTGTCAGAAGACACTGTCAGTACAAATGAATATAACGAATCCGGCATTGAGGATGATATGCCGGCGGTGTATGAATCTAACCTCTACTGTTACATCTGATGCCGGCATTGTGAAGGTGTGACAGCATCGCCGGATATTGCAAAAGCGGCGGATGACAAACCCATATCTGATTTCGGTCAGGGAAAGGTTACAGTAAAAGTACCGTATACATTGAAACCCGGTGAGAAGCCGGATTCTGTGGTGGTATGGTTCCTTAACGAAAAATTATGTACGTAGTACAGCCGAAAAACTTGCAAATGCTGATACGATAGATGAATTTCTTTCTGAATCAGGATTAAAAAAATATGGGAAAATTGTTCCGCAGTATAATTATTTTATCACTATTTTTTCTAAAGGATTATCTGGTCTACTGCAGCAATTGTTTGTAAGTACGCTTGCATATGAACAAGGCGGTGTACAATGGCCAGATAATATTGATAGAGAGGGATTTATAATTGAATTTAACTCTGTGGAAAAAACAGCAATTTTAAAAAATATTACAATTTATAATCCAGATAATCCTTATAATAAATATATTCGTAAATCAATGAGAATTGTTAGAAAACAAGAAGTTATAGAGGACGAAAAGAAAGATGCAATTGATTTTTACTTAGAAGATAGGATAACTCCATGGTATGAGTATGATAAAGAAGAATTTAAAAGTAAACTCAAATCAGATGATAATACAACGGGAGTATATATGTTGTATGATTCTAAAAAGGGATTTTTTTATGTAGGGAAATCAGAAAACGTATTTACACGTATGCAACAGCATAAAGACAGCCAAGAATTAATCAAGGATTTTGACTTTTATCGTTACAGCTTAATTGACCCATACTATTATGATGATATACATATGATTGAAAATGCTGCTATCCATGATTGTGCGATGATACTAAATATGTTTGCGAATAAAGATTATTGCGAGAAATCACTTGCTGTAAAATTACCGGATGGAAGAAATATTAAAGATATTTACATTGTTAATAGCGTAAAAAAGCAAACAAAACTACCAAATAGGAAAAAGAATTGATTGGAAGTGTTATATATACATTCTAGAACACGCCTGTTTAGGTATGTTCATTTTTTGTATATGTTCCTACCAGGATATGATGAGAAAATAGTCGACACATCAACAGAGGAATGGCTCTTCTCAAAAACTCAATAAACCATTATAAATAACTTTAAGCACGAGATTCGCCATTTCCTCAGGGGTTTCCTTTCTCCCTTCAACAAGCCATTTATACAGGACACTTATGCAGCCGGTAATAGCAAAGGTCAATAAATACTCTTTTTGGCTTTCTTTTGCATTGTATTGAAACGGTATCAGTTTTACAAGCTCCATTAAATCATAATGGAAGGCATGGTCGCAGTTTTCCCCCAAAAGGACCATAAACAGATCTGCATTTGACTTGGCATATTCTAATATTCCTTTCAAATTCTGTTCGGTTATGGGCATACGATCATCCACATATTGCTCCAGGAAGCTTTTCAGGTTAGCAATTACTTCACCCTCTACCTGGCGCAGTAAATCGAATTGATCGGTGTAATGTGCATAAAAGGTGCTGCGGTTGACATCTGCCGCTTCACACAAAGCGGTTACTGAAATTTTCGAGATATGACGCTCTTTTAACAGTTCAACAAGCGCTTCTTTAAGAAGAGCCTTAGTGTACTTTACCCTGCGATCAGTTTTCTCTTTCATAATTAAACAATCTCCCGAAATTTTTATTCGTAATCAACAACCGAAATTAGTTGTGATGGATAAAAAGCATTTTCGCCAACACTGCTGGTTGAATTCCAACAATGTGTTTATTATAATTCACTAAGGAGATTAACGCAAGTATATATTTCATTACGGGACGAGAATATGGACAGATTTGCCAGGGCTATTATAAACAAACGAAAAACAATTATAATATTGAGCGTTATTATTTCAATAATATCTGCATTATTAATAATGTCTGTTAAGATAAATTACAATATTGCCGATTATCTGCCTCAAAAAGTCGTATCCACAACCGGGATCAAAGTGATGAAACGTGAATTCACAAAGGCTATTCCAAATGCAAGCGTTATGGTCGAAAATGTTTCGATTGCCGAAGCATTGGATATCAAAAGGCAGCTTGCTGGGATTGAGGGAGTTAGCGAGGTCCTGTGGCTGGATGACGTGGTAGATTTAAAGATACCTTTAATAATGCAGGACGCGGAAACTGTCGAAGGATTTTATAAAGACCGGAGCGCCCTGTATTCGGTTACCGTTGAAGACGGCTGCGAGCAGGATGTCATAGCCGCAATCCGCGAAATTGTCGGACCTGAAGGTGCGATTGCAGGAGAAGCGGCAAATCTTACCGACATGCAAAAAGCAGCCGTAACCGAGGTAAGCCTGGCTGTTTCCATTTTACTGCCGGTCATTATAATAATACTGATCCTGTCAACAACATCCTGGTTGGAACCCATATTGTTTCTCTCCGCGATAGGGCTGTCCGTAATCGTCAACATGGGTACCAATATTATTTTCGGCGAGATTTCGTTTGTAACCAACTCGGTGAGTCCTATCCTCCAGTTGGCAGTATCAATGGATTACGCGATTTTTCTGCTTCACAGCTTCGGGGACTTTCGTAAAAAATATGATGATGTGGAAGAAGCCATGTTTCATGCAATCAAGGCTTCTATTACTACGGTGGCAGCCAGCGCGTTAACCACACTGTTCGGATTTCTGGCCCTTCTTTTCATGGAATTCAGGATAGGACCGAATTTGGGAATTTGTCTCGCGAAGGGTATTATTTTCAGTTTCATTTCGGTTGTCGTATTTCTTCCCGCGTTGACCCTCTCTCTTTACAAGTTAATTGATAAAACCGGTCATCGCATAATTATGCCTGAATTCAGAAGTACAGGAAAATATCTTTCAAAGCTTTTTATACCTGTAACTGTCATAGTTGCCGTTGTTATAACACCCGCCTATCT
>JAAYFU010000081.1 GCA_012728095.1 Clostridiaceae bacterium | reverse complement strand
GGTGAAGACCAGAAGCCTTCAATGCTCTGATCCATGAGGTAGAGATCTACATAATAGTAGATGGGGCAAAGCATGCTGTCTTCAAAAATCATATCTTCAGCTTGGTGCATCAGCTTATAGCGCTCTTCATTATCAGTTGTTGACTTGATCTTCGAAATTAAAGCATCATATTCAGGATTTGACCATTGAGCGTCATTGTTTCCGCCGCCGGTAATCCACATATCAAGCATACTGATAGGATCGTTGTAGTCAGATAACCATCCGTTACGAGCTATCATATAATCGCCGTTCTTTCTGGTATTCAGGAAGGTATTCCATTCCTGAGAAACAAGTGATACATTCACGCCAATCTTTTTCCACATATCCTGAAGAGCTTCGCCAATAGCCTTATGCCCTGATCCTTCATTGTACAGGTATTCCAACTGAGGAAGTCCCTCGCCGTTGGGATATCCGGCCTGAGCAAGCAATTCTTTCGCCTTTGCGAGATTTCCTTCATAATCATTAGGATCAAAGTAATCGCCGCCTACTTCACGGAACTGTTTGTTTGGATCAGCATCAGTAAGTCCCAGAGATACAAATGCGCCTGCAGGAACCTCACCTTTCTTTGAAACTTCCTTAACGATAAATTCACGGTCTATAGCAAGAGTTAATGCTTCACGAACAAGCTTGTTGTCTAGAGGAGCTTTTTGTGTATTAAATGAAACATAATATGTTCCGGCCTGACCCTCAAGATGGAACTCTGGCTTGTCTCTCCAGGCATCGATTTCGTCATTTGGCATATCATCTATAAAGAGAACTTCTCTCTTCTGGAACGCGTTTAATTTTGCAGTATCATCTTCCATCAGAACAAATTTGATATTCTCCATGCCGAGTTTATCATAATTCCAATAATTTTTATTCTTTGACATAGTAATATGGGAACCCGGTACCCATTCTGTTACCTTGTATGGTCCGTTACCGATATATGTTTTTACATCCACTGCCCATGAATCGCCGTATTTCTCGACCAAATCCTGGCGAACAGGATAGAAGGTGGGGAATGCAGCAAGTTCAAGGAAGTAAGGAACAGGATTCTTAAGAGTAACTACGAATGTCTTGTCATCGGGAGCCTGTACATTTAATTTTCCTTCATCGTAACCATCAATTATGTCAAACAGATATTCATAGTCAGCGGCAGTTTCAGGGGAAATGGCGCGATTCCATGAGTATACGAAATCACTGGCTTTAAGAGGCTGACCATCACTCCACTTAAGACCGTCACGAAGGTGGAATGTGTACACTTTTCCGTCATCTGAGACATCATATGATTCGGCCTGGCCCGGTACAGGTACGCCTTCCTTATCAAGAGTTATAAGTCCCTCGAAAGCATGGATTATCATTGTCGCACCGTCAACTGATGAGTTGAGTGCGGGATCGATAGTGTCAGGGTCGGGACCCACATTAACACTAAGAGTTTCACCGGCTGCAGGCTTATTGCCGCATGCCGGCAGAATAATCATGGCTGTCATGATTATTGCCAATAGTAGTGCAACTTTTTTCTTCATTTACAGTACCTCCATTGTAGACATAGTTATATATTTTTAATCTATGCTTTTTTTCATGTAATATTAAATTACATGCAGCATTCCATTTTTGAAACGAATATTGCTCGACCATTAGTATATGCTTATTGGACCTTATCAATATGATGGCAGGCAACAAAATGGCCTTGTGATATTTCCTTAAACTCCGGTTCTTTTTGTACGCAAAGCTCTGTAGCATATTTGCAGCGGGTCCTGAATCTGCATCCGCTAGGAGGATTCAATGGACTTGGCACATCTCCCTCAAGTATTATTCGTTTGCTGATTCGGCTTTGCCTTGGATCAGCAATAGGAATAGCCGAAATCAGTGATTTTGTATAAGGGTGAACGCTATGAAATATCAACTCATAACTATCTGCCAATTCCACAAGTTTTCCAAGGTACATTACGCCTATCCTTTTACTTATGTGTTTTACAACACTTAAATCGTGTGCGATGAAGAGATAGGTAAGCCCCATTTCAGCCTGCAAATCTTCAAACATGTTTATAATCTGGGCCTGAATAGAAACATCCAGCGCTGATACAGGCTCATCGCACACTATAAATTCAGGATTAACGGCAAGAGCCCTGGCAATGCCGATACGCTGCCTCTGACCCCCCGAAAATTCATGGGGATAACGATTTGCGTGTTCGCTGTTGAGGCCGACTCTCTGCAGCATACTGATAATTCTGTCATGCCTGTCTTTCTTGTTTTGAGCCAGTTTGTGTATATCAATAGCTTCTCCTACAATATCTCCTACAGTCATTCTGGGATTCAGGCTGGCATATGGATCCTGAAAAACTATTTGCATCCTGCGCCTGTAAGGGAGCATATCTACTTTTGTAATATCAACTCCGTCATATATGATCTTTCCGTCCGTAGGTTCGTAAAGGCGAAGAATGGTCCGACCCAAAGTTGTTTTCCCGCAGCCGCTCTCCCCCACAAGGCCAAGAGTCTCTCCCTTGTTGATATACAGGCTGACATCATCAACAGCCTTTATATACTTAGGATTAAGCAGTTTTCCGCTGACCTGGAAATATTGTTTCAGGTTCTTTATTTCAAGCAATTTATTCATATTTTCTCACCGCCTAGCATCTGTTCCTTTTGCAGCAGCCAACAGGCACTGTAATGTTCATCACTGATTTTTGTATATTCAGGCATACGTTTTAAACAAACCTTCATGCAGCTGTTGCATCGGGGCGCAAAAGGACATCCTTCCGGTGGATTAAGCAGATCAACCGGTGTTCCTTCAATGGGAACCAGCCTCTTATGTTCTTTGTCTGTCAAAATAGGGATACTGTTGAGCAAGCCTTTTGTATACTCGTGCTTAGGATTGTAGAAAATATCTTCCACTGTGCCATACTCAACGATTTTTCCTGCATACATAACCGCTATTTTCTGGCATATGCTTGCAACAATGCCCAAATCATGTGTGATCATGATGATTGACATTCCAATTTTATTCTTCAGCTCAATCATAAGGTCCAGGATCTGGGCCTGTATTGTTACATCCAGAGCGGTAGTAGGCTCGTCTGCAATAAGCAGCTTCGGTTCGCAGGCAAGAGCAATTGCGATCATCACCCTCTGCCGCATACCTCCTGACAGTTCATGCGGATACTGTTTCAGCCTTTTTTCAGGTTCATTTATTCCCACAAGTTTAAGAAGTTCAATTGCACGCTCCTGGGCTTCTTTTTTATTTTTATTGGTATGAAGCATTATTACTTCCCTTATTTGATTACCAATGGTATAAACAGGATTCAGGCTTGTCATAGGATCCTGAAAAATAATGCTTACTTCGTTGCCGCGGATCTTTTGCAGCTCTTTTTCAGACATTTCATTTATTTTATGGCCGTTAAACTCAATAGTGCCGCCTATAAGTCTTCCTGCCCTTTCAGTCAGGCCCATGATAGAATAGGCGGTAACGCTTTTTCCGCTGCCGCTTTCTCCTACAATGCCTAAAACATCACCGTCATTCATTTGTATTGATATATCGTTAAGCGCCTTTACCTCGCCGGCGGGAGTAAAGAATGACAGGCGCTCGTTCTGTATATTAAGCAACATTTTACTCATTTATTGCACCTCTCAATCCTTCAGTTTCGGGTCAAATGCGTCCCTAAGTCCGTCTCCCAGCAGATTAAATGACAGAATTATCAAACTTATCATAATAGCCGGAGCCAACAGCCTGTATGGATAGGACTGTATCCCGCCGATAGCGTCAGAAGCCATTGATCCAAGGCTTGGCATCGGAGCTGCCACACCAATGCCTATGAAACTTAAAAAGCTCTCGGTAAATATCGCCGATGGTATCTGCAATGTTGTAGTTACGATCAGAGCGCCCATACTGTTGATCAGCAGGTGTTTTCTTATGATACGGCCATGACTTGCCCCCAGAGCTTTTGCAGCAGTAACAAATTCCTGCTCCTTAAGGGACAGAATCTGGCTCCGTACGATCCTGGCCATGCCAACCCAGTACAGAAGTGAGAACACGATAAATATGCAAATCAATCCTACACCGATCGTATTGATCCATCCGAAGCCCGGAACATTGTTGGCCAGATCCTCAAGAGGATATTTGAGTGTAACCATAAGCAGGATAATGATCAGAATGTCCGGAACAGTATAGATAATATCTACGATACGCATCATGACCATATCTACTTTACCGCCGAAATAACCCGCTATGGATCCATAAACCGAACCTATTATAAGAACCAATACACTGGCTACAAGTCCAACCAACAGTGAAATCCTGCTTCCGTACATGAGCCGGATCATAGTATCGCGGCCTAGGCTGTCAGTACCCAGTATATGGGGAAACACCTTGACCCCGGATGCTTTAAGTTCCAGCTCCTGCTGGGAATACTGCATAGGCGCAAGGTTTTCACTGCCTCTGATTTGCTGCTCATAAGAATACGGATAAAAGGCCGGCATTATAAATGCAAATATTAATACCAGAATTACAACGGTCAAACTGGCCATTGCTATTTTGTTTTTCTTAAAACGACGTACTCCGTCCCGCCAGAAGCTTACGCTTTCCCGCATAATAACAAGGCTCTGTTTTTCTTCTTGACCTGCAGGAAGGAAATCTGATACGTCCAATTGTAAGCTTAATTTATTATTAACATGCTTCATCTTCTTACATTCCCTCCTACTTAAACTGAATTCTCGGATCAATAATCTTATAGGCAATGTCCACCAGCAGGTTCATGATGATAATCAGAGCCGCCAGGAAAATTGTAGTTCCCATAATCATGGTGTAATCACGGTTAACGATTGAACTTATAAACTCGCTTCCAAGGCCTGGAATCGTAAAAATCTTTTCCACTACAAAACTTCCTGTCAGAGTATAGGCAAGCAGTGGTCCAAGATATGTTACTACCGGAAGGATCGCGTTCCTGAGAGCGTGCTTGAAAAGCATTTTAAACTGTGAAAGTCCTTTTGCCCTTGCCGTACGCATATAATCCTGACCCAGCACTTCAAGCATACTGGTTCTCATAAGCCGGGAAATATACGACGCAGGATAAAGGGACAGCGCTATAACCGGCATAATATAATGTTCCCATGATGTTAACCCATATGTAGGCAACAAATCCAGTTTAACGCTGAAAATCAGCATCAGCACCGTAGAAACAACAAAACTCGGCACGGCTATGCCTGCGGTAGAAAAGACAACAATCACATTATCGATCCATTTCCCCCTGTTCAATGCCGCTATGCTTCCCAGAGGTATGCCGATCAATAACGCCAACAGTATGCCCAATCCTCCTACTCTGGCAGATACTTTAAAGCCGGTAAAAATAATTGAAGAAACCGTTCTTCCTCTTTGCTTCAAAGAAACGCCCATATCTCCCTGAAGAAATTTTATCATATAATTTTTGTACTGGACGATTTTGGGCTGATCCAATCCGTATTTTTGGTTCAAAGCCTTCAATGTCGCTTCCGACGGCGCTTTTTCAGCAAGAAAAGGTCCGCCCGGAACCATAAACATTAAAGCAAATGTCAGTGTAGCCACAAGCCAAAGAGTAAATATAGACATCAATAATCTCTTTGTTATATAAGCAGGCAAAAATATCACTCCAATTCAATAGCTTTTAAGGCGTGTTATAATAAACTTAATCTTTATTGATTAAAGATTAAGCAATGTTTTCAATTATATACTTTTGGCAAATACATGACGGGTAAAATTCAGACTGATGTCATTCCTATTATGCCACGACCTAATGTGAAAGATTCAGTTACCATGATCAATGATACTTCTCTGTTCACACCTAGTTGCC
>JAAYFU010000080.1 GCA_012728095.1 Clostridiaceae bacterium | reverse complement strand
GAAATCAGGAACAGGATCAATACAAGGATAATCAGTGTAAAGATAAACGGTACCGGTATGTATCCTACGTTACCTTTACCCAGGAAGTGTATTTCGGAAGGAATATTCGTTATAGCTTTTCCTTTCGTCAACACCAGGTTTATACCACCATATACCCCCTGCATGCCAATTGTTGCTACCATTGCATTCAAACGCAGCTTTGTAATTATGAGCCCGTTTAGGAAACCCAGGAAAAGGCCAAACAGGACAGCCGCTATAAGGGACAGGAAGGGATTCCAATGCCAGTGAACCATCATCATACCGGCCATAATCCCGCAAAGGGACGCTATTTTACCTACCGAAAGGTCAAGTTCTCCGATAAGCAAAAGTAGCGACTGACCAACCCCTATCATACCGATGAAAGCCAAGTCCCTGATAAGCGACTGCAAATTGTATATGTCGAGAAAATATGGCGAAAAAATACTCGCCAGAATAATCATTAGTACAAGGACCGTTCCAATAACGGTCATGTTGCTTTTTTTCAAAACACTGAAAATTGAATTTTTATTTTTTCTTATTTGCTTGCTCATGCTATATCGTCACCTTCTCATTCTGTTTCACACCGAGGATACAGCTTAATATCTGTTCCTTGTCAGCCTTTTCATCAAACTCTCCGGCTTTTCTGCCGTTATACAATACAATTATCCTGTTGGAACATTTCATAACTTCTTCCAGTTCGGATGAAATCATGATAATTCCTATGCCTTTTTCCTCTGCAAGCTGCTTCATCATACGATATATCTGGGTCTTCGTACCAACGTCGATACCCTTTGTCGGTTCGTCAAATACCATTATCTTAGGATTGCAGCACATCGAACGTCCAATAATTACCTTTTGCTGATTGCCTCCGCTTAAAAACTTGATCTCTCTTTCCATTGTAGGCGTCTTTACATCATAATCTTCTATTACTTGTTGAGCCAACTCTCTTTCTTTCCTCCTAGAAATTCCGGATTTACTTGCAAGTTCGCCCAATGCTGAAATGCTTATATTTTCCCGTACACTGAGCATGGGAAGGATACTCTGGGATTTTCTTTCCTCCGGAAGGTATATAAAGCCATTATTGACGGAAAAGTTAGGATCCCCGAATTTCCATGGTTTCCCTTCCAGCTTCACTGTCCCGGAATATACCGGTAAATATCCTAATATCGCCTGCATAAGTTCGCTTCGCCCTGCGCCCACCAGGCCGGCAAATCCAAGAATTTCACCCTTTTTCAGGACAAAACTGATATCTGTGAATTTCTCACCTGTGAGGTGTTCCACTTCCAGCAACACTTCATCTGATACCTTACTTGAATAGAACACCTGGTTGTAATCTACAGCCCGTCCTGTCATTTGAGTTATAACCCAGGGAATATCAACGCTTTTAATATCGGAATAGGCAACCTTAACCCCATTTCGGAAAACTGTGAGAACATCGCCCAATTCGAATATTTCATCCAGTTTATGGGATATAAAAATTACCGCCTTATTTTCGTTTTTAATTTGCCTGATAATATCAAAAAGTATTTCTGTATCTTTTGTTGTCAAACTTGTTGTTGGTTCATCAAGCATTAAAACTTCATAATTCTCGTTTACGGTAGCCCGCGCAATCTGAAGTAATTGCTGCTGTGAAACCGGGATATCCTTGACAAGCGCGTCCGGGTCGGCCTGGATATGAAATCTCTCCAAAATCGGCATCGCCCGTTTATTTAAAAGCCTTCTGTTTACTTGTCCCTTAAATCCCGACTTTTCATAGGGCAGAAAAAGATTTTCCGCAACTGTCATATATCCAAACAAATCGATTTCCTGCGGAACATATGCGATTTTATCAAACAGAATTTTGTTCCTTGCGGCATTCTCGCCATTTATCAGGATTTCTCCTTCATCAGGTGTATAAACACCCGTAAGACACTTTATCAATGTGCTTTTGCCGGCTCCGTTCTCACCAATAACACAGTGTATTTCGCCCAGTTCAAACGAAACATCTACTGAATCTAATGCAACTACGCCTGGAAAAGTTTTTGTAATATTATGAGCCTCTAGAACCTTCATTGCTGTGCTCCTTTTTTTAAAATGGGCTCAGACTTGTTTCCAAGCCCAAGCCCGTCTGAATTTTCTGTTTTGTTATTTTACCATTTCAATCCACTCATCAATGTTGGACTGATCAATATATGCGATACCTGTGTCAACAACTTTAGGAATATCCATTCCAAGTGATGCCTGCCACAGCATCAATACCGCCATTGAACCCTGCATCTGAGGAATTGTTGAAGATGTGGCCGTAATTGTTCCTTTCTTTACATATTCAAGGATCTCAATCAGGTTATCCATAGAAACAAATTTAACCTGTCCAACTTTTCCTGCTTCTTCAATGGCTGCTGCGATACCTGTAGCGCAAGCATCACAGTTCAGATAACCTACAAGATCAGGATTTGCTGCCAGCACCGCGGCTGCCTGGGACTGTGCTTCCTGAACACTGTCGTTGTCAATACCACCATCAATTACTTCTATATCCGGATATTTGGCCAATGTGGCCAGATGTGCCTGGTAACGTTCCATATGGTTTGGTGCGGTAGGAACTCCCTGCATAACTGCTACTTTACCTTTATATCCAATCAGTTCAGCCAATTTTTCTGCTGCTATTGATGCCTGCTCTGCGAAGTCGTTTCCAACACTTGTCAGACCGCTTCCTTCAGGAGCTGGTGCGTCAAATATAACCACGGGAATTCCCTGTTTTCTGATTTCATCAATAACTGCTTTGTTACCTTCGTAGTCCAGCGGGTCAACTGCAATACCGTTCGGCTTTGTTACAGCGGCTTGTTCCAGAACCCTGTTCTGTTCTGCAACGTCGGCTGTTTCCGGTGCGCGGTATTCTATATTGACTTTGACTCCGAGCTGTTTCGAAAGAAGCTCTGCCTGTTTCTGAGCACCTTTATTTACTTCATCGAACCATGGATGCACGACTTTCGGGACAATTACAAAGGTCAGATCTTTTTTATCTCCGCCTGTCTGTGCACCCGTCCCTGATGGAGATGGTGCCGGATTTTGAGACTGGCCGCATCCAACAATCATGGTTGCGGTGAGAGCGATTAAGAGTAATAAGGCAACTATTCTCTTTCTCATAATATCCTCCTTAATTTTTGATGTTTTTTGAAGGTACTTTTATTATAATCAGGCAGGTAGGTGGTTTAAACGTGAGGGGATTTAGAATATGTATGAATGTCTTAAGAAGAACCCCACCCACCACGCAATCAAAGTTGCTGTTGGATGCCCGGGAACCCTGTTACTGCGTAATAACCTTACCCGTTACCGAAGATGTCATCCTGAGCGAAGCGCAGCGGAGTCGAAAGATCTTATGCGTTGACACAAAAGATTCTTCGCTGACACTCAGAATGACAGAGAAAGGCAGGATTTTTCGCTGACGCTCAGAATAACACGGAGCCTCAAATGACAATAGGCGCCTGGGAACGTTGATACTTCATAGGAATATAAAAAAACCGCCTTTTTTTCGCAGGACGGTTCCGGATGTTAAATACATCTTTTTTGCTTTATCTTATGGAAATTATCCGGTCTGAAATATCTTCCGCATATTCTATTCTTGACTTCACTATGATTACTGTTGTGCCTATGCCTGCAAACTTCTTGATGTATGACTTAACCAGTGAAATGCCGAATATATCGCAATGAAAAAACGGCTCATACAAAATAAGTACTTTTGGTTTGTAAATATACCATCTTTCCAGCAGAAGCACTATATAGTCGTTCGTAGTCATATCACGGACATTTTCATTTGATTCCATAATATTGTTTTGCACTTCATTTTCAAGCACTTTTAAAATCTTATGCCTGGAGAAAACATAACTTACCGATGAAATCTTATTCAGTGAAGGAATTAACAGGTTATCCCCTATTGACATCTGAAGCAGCAGTTCATCCCGTCCTCCCAGGTTTCCAATCGAAACAATCTTGTGCCTTACGAAATCAGTTATATCATTAAAATTGCAAGTTACCTGTTCCAGGTATATTTCCATGTTTTTATCAATATCTCTGCCGGACAACATGTCAAATATATGCTTTTCCTCATAAATATCCAGGTCGAGTATGGTAACTACTTCTCCCCTGTGGAAATCAAAACGTGTTTTTCCTTTTTTAAGAATCATGTTTCTGACTGAATATATTATATCGCTGCTGGTATTCTGTTCATTTTTGTAACTGTCCAGAACCTTTTTTTTGGTAGTGAACGTAGAACCCAGCAAAAACTTTTCGAGGTGATTATTATCCCGGATATAATCCTTATCACACTTTTTGACTATCCGTCCTCCCTTGAAAATGATGTATTTGTCAGATAATATCCTCAACACCTGAGCCGAATAGCTGTCGATTATGACCGCCATTTTATCGTCTGTAATTTTGTTCAATGCGGTTTTGAACTTACTTATCTCATCCGGTGAACATCCTTCAAAATTATCTTCAATAATAAGTATTTTTGCTTCTTTACTGTATGCCTTAACCAGATCCACCAGTCGTTTTTCCAGCTCCGTCAGGCTTTTGAGTTCCTTACTGGCATCAAGGTCCAGTCCTAATTCCTTTATAAGTAAATTCGCCCTCTCGATCAGGTTCTTTCGCTGGTAAACGCCAAAAGCTGACGTTTCGGACAATAAATATATATAATCTGCCACCGACCAGTTCTCAATCAGAAAATTGGATATACTTATTTTGTATACATATTTATGAATGTCTTCCATGTGGACTATCCTTTTACCATCCACAAATATATATCCCTGGAAATATCCTTCCTTTCCGCACAGAATGTCTACAAGCAAATGTTTGCCTGAATTGTCCAGCCCTAAAAATCCCACTATCTCCCCTGCCATCAGGCACAGCGAAACATCAACGAGTTTCAATGAAGCACTATATTTCATACTAAAATTCTGAACACGCAGAATATCTTTTTTCATTCATTCTTCGATCCTTTCGTAATTGGCTGGAAGTACGATCTCCACATCTGTACCCTGATTCAAAGTGCTGTAAATATTAACCCCATACTCTTCACCGAACAGTAGCTGAATTCGTTTGTGTATATTTGGAAGAGCAATGCCGGTACCGTTATCGCCTTTATCCATATCTGCAGAATGAATCCTGGCGTTCAGTTCGGACAAAGTCTTGGAGTCCATCCCTTTTCCGTTATCCGATACAGTCAGAATCAAAATGTTTTCCGTTAAAGTAACTTCAATGACAACTTTCCCGCCTTCCGGCAATTCCTCAAGCCCATGATATATTGCATTTTCCACCACAGGCTGCAGGATCAGCCTGGGAATTAAATAGTCATAAGCTTTTTCATCATCCTCTTCAATGATTATTTCCAGTGAAAACCGGTTATTGAAACGATAACTCTGAATCATCATATAATTCTTAATATTGTTCAATTCGTCTCTTAGGGTTACAAAGTTTCCCCTGCGGCTAATGCTATATCTGAAAAATGAGGCAAGCGCCTCCATCATCTTCGCAATCTCAATATTTCCATCAAGAAGAGCCTGTCCCCTGATGGATTCCAGCGTATTGCACAAAAAATGCGGATTAATCTGGCTTTGAAGAGCTGTTAATTCTGCTTGTTTGTCAAATACAATGGCCGAGTTTTCCCTTATTTTTTGATTGGAGCATTTTGCCACCAGGATTTTGATCCTGTTGATAAACCAGGTATTACGGGGAACTTTATAAAGGGCATCCTCACTGTCAATATCATTGTTGATACATAGATTCAATGCTTTTTCAAATATAGTTAACGGTCTGATTACCAAATAATAAAAACTGCCCATGCGAATCAATTCTACAACCCCCAGGACTATAAACAGGATGAAATGCGGAATCCTCAACAGGCATAATATTAATTCTGTAATTGTTAACAAGCAGTTTATCGCTGCCGCAATAAAAATCATTTTTCGCTTATCCAAGCCCAATCCTCTCTCCTATGAGTGTAATTTCCGATACAAAGCAGGTTTGATCCCGACAATCTTTGTGAATAACTGGCTGAAATACCTGGCGTCTTTATAGCCGACGGAATCCGCAATAGCAACAATAGTATCATTCGTGCTCCGCAATAAGTTCTTTGCGACATCCATTCTGTAATTAACCAGGTAATCACTGAAATTCAATCCCGTTTCTTTTTTGAAAAGGACACTGAAATACACCGGATTCAGTCCAACCATGTTTGCAATGTCTTCAAGCACTATTTTTTCGTTATAATGTTCATTGATATATTGCTTAGCGATTCGTATAGGTTTAACGGTTTCGGTCTTAAGCTGTTTCAGGCAGAGATCAATATACCCGCCCAGGTATTTTACTAAGAGATCTTTAAGTCTGCCTATGGTATAACAATGCTGATATGCATTGAAAAGAAACTGTTTCAAGGCAGTTCCCTCATTGTTCTTGAGGCCGATGTTGTCAAAAAACAGTTCAATCAATTCTTTAGCTATATCATAACAACATGAAAAATCGATGTTTTCCATGGAATGAAGCCTATAAAAAATCCTTGACACATATTGTTCGAAGGACTCTTTTGAGTATACCTCAATACTCATTAGATACTTTTCCCTGTATTGTCTCAAAAACTCTTCAACCTCAATTTGATTTTCAAGTTGCAGCGACTGTGAATAAATCAACCTTCCAGTTCCGACTTTTATCCGGTTCTGTACTGCCCTGTAGGCATCCTGGATGGAAGAACTGATTTCTGCAAACTCCGTTACCTCGGGACCTATTCCGATGGTAGCCTCATACAGCTCAAAATTCAAAAGGTAAGCATGGATTTCAGAAAGAATATTATTTATGATATTCTTTGTTTCCTTTGATTGCGAAAAATCGTAATTAATCAGACAGTAAATGTACAGGTTGTCTTTCTCGCAAGTCAGTTGTTCCTTGACACAACTTTTAAGATTTTTGTCCACGACGGAAACTATTTTTTCAACAGTAAGCCTGTCCTGTTTTTTTTCATGTTTTTCATAATCCCAGTAATCCAGTTTAATAACAAAGCTCCGATATGTGTCGCCGCTTAACATCAGGTTATAGTCGTTTTTTATCTCATTCAGCAAATCTTTGTCATTAGTATTAATTATATTGTTCAGAATCCTGCTTTTAATAATATGCTTGCTTGCAGACACAGTTTTTATTAAATTCTCTTCCTCTTTGTGCTTCTGGCTGAGTTCGGTCTGAATTTTCCTTAATACTTTATTTAGCTCTTCCTCATTTATCGGTTTCAACAAGTAATCATTTACTCCGTACCGAAGTGCCTTATGGGCATATTCAAATTCCTTGTATCCGGTAATGATAACAAACCTGATATTATCATTTTTCTGCTTAGCCAGGGATATTAATTCCAGTCCGCCAATTTTCGGCATGCGAATATCAGTAACAACAATGTCAGGCTTTTCTTTTTCGATAATATTGAGTGCAATTTCTCCATTTTCAGCCAGGCCGACAAATTCCAGTCCTATTTCGTCCCATTTTATAAGTTTTTTTATCATCAAGCCAATACGAAACTCGTCTTCAACTATTAACACTTTCCATTTCTTAATATCCATTAAAACTGCCCCTCCCGGCTGACATTACAGACACACAACTTTATATATTTTCTGAAGAAAGCCGACTTAACTTTTAATTTTAACTTATCATGATAAAAAAATAAATATTCTGTCATAATTTGGCAGAAAACAGTATATTATGTATCTGTACAGATACATCAGGAACATATCAAGTGTATATGATTCTTATTTTCAAAGCAAGAGTAATTCCAACAGACTTTGCAATTATAGGGATATTAAGAACCGATAAAACCTGGATTTAACGTTGCGGGGATACGGCTTATTATACCGCTTTATGACACTTTTCTACATAATAATATTAACCCACAACCGTCCCCCATGTTTATCATTTGGGATATTCTATTCCCAATATATCGACAAAAAAATGCTGCAAACCTTCCATCGGACTTGGGATTGGTATGTCAAGAACGTACATTAAACCTAATGCAAAAGCGATCACATACAGGAAAGAAAAAGCTGCAAGTTCCTTCCATTCCTTTCTCTTTATTAGGCCCGGAACGTTTATTATAAAGATGTAAGCATAAATCAATAAAAGAAATATCATGTCCCCTTACCCCTTTCGACCTTTGGTAAACCGCGTATTTTAGCAATCAATAACGCTAAGGGCGGAAAAACGAATACAAGCGGAACGGAATATATAATGCCCGCATTTTGTGTGATCATAGCATGATCCACAGGGGACTGGAAAACAGTAGCAGCGATAATGACCTCAATGGCGGCCAAAGGTAAAACCAACGGTACATATGACTTTAATCCAAATAATTGTGAAACAGCCACTACCAATACATATAAGAAAATGCTGCATTTAAAAAATATCAATATCGTTTGTGCAATGCCTATCACAAAAT
>JAAYFU010000079.1 GCA_012728095.1 Clostridiaceae bacterium | reverse complement strand
GCAGTTCAGTTTGTTATGCAAACCCAGGGTATTTCCATTCCGGAGGTTAAACCAGAGATAACCCAGGAACCCGTGCAAAAGCAGACTTTCTGGCAACGTTTGCTCAGACTGTTTGGTTTCTGAACAATACCTTTATCAAAAAAAGACAATGATAAATAATGTTGATATGTTTTAATAAGTGTAAGGGGGATCGATTTGTTTTTCTCTGTCAATCCCCCATTATTTCCTAATTATTGACGTTTTTCACAAATAATTGACTTTAATTTTAAAAATATTTTAATATTAAGACGTTATATTTAAAAATATAAATAATTTAAAATTATCATAGGATATTTTTTTATCTTAATATATATTATGATTATGACTCAATATTCGGCTCAATTTTGGATTCCGTTTTTTAGTTGCTATTTTTAACTTTAATTCATACAAAAGAAATCTGATCTTTCGACTCTGAATTGTGCGTGTCTTCCCGTGATAATGAAAAATCAGATAAAAGGTACTGTAAGTAAGTATCAACTGTCCGGGAGCAGTTCCCCATACTGCGATAGTACAAATTTAATATTGATGGATTTATAATTGAAGGTTCATGGGGGGACTTGATCCGGTTTATTACGAAATTCGGATGACCAGTGGCAATCTACAATTGAAACCATCTACAGTAAGATTTGAACTGCGTCCGGACAGGGATTTTAAAGCGGAAGACTAATCGATGACAAACCCGGATACTGTATTGTTTGATTTCAAAATAAACAATACCGCTTCATACACGAATCTGCCGCCGAAAAAGACAAGAAGCGCGCCAAGTACCGCAATCAAGACGCGGTAGACATTGTGACTGAGAAATTTATTAGTAGTTCCGACTATTATGGATACGAAGCCGTACCATATATAGTCCGCCATAATGTGTCCTGTATAATATACGATAACGCCCATGAAGCCTGAAGAATTGTAGGCCTGCATAATGAACCCCAGTCCAACAACTGCCCACCATAAAATAAAGTATGGATTAGCTGCGCTGATTATAAAGCCGGATACAAACATGCTGTTTCTGCCGGTACTGCCTTCTTCCAGCGATATAGTGACTTTATCGCGTATCGAATTAATAATCATGTCAATACCCATGTAAGCAAGCATCAGGCCTCCTGCTATGCCTATGGTGATTTGGGCTATGTCGGATTTCAGGACCGTATCGAATCCAATGAAGATGAGCAGCACCAGTATAAGTTCCAGGATGGCATGACCTGTGGCAATGATAAAGCCTGCCTTAGGTCCATGGGACATCGATTTGCGGATCGTATATGTAAGCAGCGAGCCGGGCATCATTGCGCCATAAAAACCAATTGCAAGCGCCGACAAAAATATTGCAGGCATGACGCTTTAATATAGCTCCTTCCAGTACCGCGTTTTTAAGATGTCCTTTATTATATCATACTATGAGAGAACAGTTATCTCTTTTTTAAGCCGTAAAGCAGTATTTTGAAATGTTCTGTGATTCGTCCCTTCAAATGGAATGAGAAAAGCTTTCCAAAGCTGTGGAATTCAAAGTAAAATGCTGTACCAAAGTCCTGGAGATTTTAGAAAGGCAGCCTCGTTATAATTACGAGGCTGCCTTTAAATTAAACGACTTAAATATTTTCCCGTATCTTTATTTCATGAACCGTATAAAACCTGTCGGTTTTGGGAGGAATATTCAGAACAAGGTAATCAAAAAGTATGCTTAATGGTTTTGAACCTTGCACATGAGGCTGCTGAGTTATTGTTGCGTCAATGGTGCCGTCTTCAATAAGCATTTTTGTCGTGGGTACGCTGTCAAAGCTAATAATTTTAAGCTTTTTATCGAGATTTAATGATTTGACAGCCCGGCACGCTCCATATACCCCTGCCGAAGCCAAATATAATGCATTGATTTCAGGGTGTTTCTCCAATAATGCCTTGGTGACTTCAAAGCTTATAATATCATCATCATAATTCTCAACAATATCTACAATATTAATACTAATTTCACTGCCGTATTCCTCAAGGGCTTGCTTAAATCCTTTCACACGTTCAGAGTGGCATAAGATATTCATGGAACCCACTATTACACCCACGTTTGCTTTACCGCCGGTGATAAGGCGCAAAAGTCCGCCTGCTGTTTTCCCGCTTTCAAGATAATTGCTTCCTACATACGCAAGTCGTCCCGAGTTTTCTATGTCGGTATTGACAGTAACTACGGGAATGCCTTTCTCCGAAAGTTCTTTGATTTTCCTGGCAACGTCAGGGTGATTTATCGGAGTAATCGCAAGACCGTTTATTCCGGAATCGACCAGTTGCTCCATCAGTTTTACCTGGTTTGAAGGATCCCGCAATTCCGAAAAACATGTATCTACAGTGATTCCGTATTCCTTAAGCTCTTTTGATTTCTTACCGATTCCGTCCACGACATCATCAAAAAACGGATTCTCATTTGTGCTGCTGAACAAAATATATCCAAACTTGATATTTCTCTTTTTGGTAGCCAATGTTTTAGCCAGCTTATTAGGGGTATAATTTAATAGAGCGGCTATTTCACGAACCTTCGCAGCCGTTTCAGGATTTACTGTGCCACGGTTGTTCAGTACACGATCAACGGTACCCCGTGAGACACCTGCCAGGTTTGCAATTTGTTTAATCGTAGCCATATATACCTCCTGTCCGAGAATAACATGTAATAGGGGGTTTTGTCAATTGTGCCCGGTTACAGTAAAGCCTGTTAATATTATCGTTAATATTATATAAAAATTATAGCAGGGAAATTACTTATAAATACTGATATTTCATATTATTAAGCATATTTTCAATTGACATTGATATATCGCAGATGTAAAATAATACTAGATCGTGCGCGGGCACGGTTGCAATAAAATATTTACCTCATATAAAGGAGTGGGATTATGGCAGAAATATTCAAAAATCTTCCGAAGGTCAAGTATGAAGGACCGAAAAGTACAAACCCATTTGCGTTCAAGTATTATGATCCTGATCGCGTAATTATGGGAAAACCGATGAAAGACCATCTTAAGTTTGCAATGGCATGGTGGCATAATCTTTGTGCGACCGGTGTCGATATGTTCGGAGTAGGTACGGCAGATAAAAGCTTTGGAGCAGTTCCCGGTACTATGGAACATGCCAAGGCAAAAGTAGACGCAGGGTTTGAGTTTATGGACAAGCTAGGGATTGAATATTTTTGCTTCCATGATGTCGACATTGTTCCCGAAGCGGATACTATTGAAGAAACCAATAGACGTCTTGACGAAATCAGCGATTACATAAAAGAAAAAATGGAGGCTACAGGGAAAAAGCTTCTTTGGGGTACAGCCAATTTGTTCTCCAATCCCCGTTATATGAACGGAGCAGGAAGCACCAATTCTGCTGATGTTTATTGTTTTGCAGCTGCCCAGATCAAAAAGGCCCTTGACATTACCGTTAAATTAGGCGGTAAGGGATATGTTTTCTGGGGCGGCCGTGAAGGATATGAGACCCTCCTCAACACCGATATGAAGTTTGAGCTTGAAAACATCGCAACCTTGATGCGCATGGCTGTTGAATACGGCCGTAAGATTGGCTTTACAGGAGATTTCTATATTGAGCCTAAGCCGAAGGAACCAACGAAGCATCAATATGATTTCGACGCAGCCACGACAATAGGTTTCTTACGTCAATACGGACTTGATAAGGACTTTAAGTTAAATATCGAAGCAAATCATGCTACACTGGCCGGACACACATTCCAGCATGAGTTACGCGTAGCGGCCATTAATGGAATGTTCGGAAGCATAGACGCCAACCAGGGCGACCTCTTCTTGGGTTGGGACACCGACCAGTTCCCTTCAAACGTATATGAAACCACTATGTGTATGTATGAAGTGCTGAAGGCCGGCGGATTTACAAACGGCGGATTGAATTTCGATGCCAAGAATCGTCGTCCCAGCTATACTTATGAAGATATGTTCATAGGCTTCATTCTGGGAATGGATTCATTTGCTCTCGGATTGATCAAAGCTGTAGCCCTTATCGAAGACGGCAGAATCGATAAATTCATTAAAGAGAGATACTCGTCTTTTGAAAGCGGAATCGGCGCTAAAATTCGTGCAGGAGAAACAACACTCGAAGAGCTTGCTGAATATGCCGCTAAATTGGGTAAGCCGGCTCTGCCCGGAAGCGGTAAGCAGGAATACCTTGAAAGCATCGTCAACAGTATTCTGTTTGGTTAATATGCCACTGCATGCAACATAAGGGTACTCTGTAAATTTTAAGATATAAAAAAATTATGAGAGGTAATTATCAATGAAGTATCTGTTAGGAATTGATTTGGGTACCAGTGGTACAAAAACAGTCATTTTCACTCAGGATGGAAAGCCTGTTGCATCAGCTACAGAAGAATACCCGTTGCATCAGCCGCAAAACGGCTGGGCCGAACAGCATCCGGAAGATTGGTGGAAAGCCGCACAAAATACTGTTTCCCGTGTACTGGAAGCCAGCGACATTGATCCCGGGGATATTGCCGGAATCGGCATATCAGGACAAATGCACGGCCTGGTAATGTTGGATAAAGACGGGAATGTGCTCCGCCCGGCAATTCTGTGGTGTGACGGACGTACAATCGAAGAATGTAATGAAATTACCGAAATCATAGGCAAAAAACGGTTAATTGAAATCAGCGCCAACCCGGCATTGCCTGGATTCACCGCAGGAAAAATTTTGTGGGTACGTAAACATGAGCCGGAAATATGGGCGAAATGTGCCCATATAATGCTGCCAAAAGACTATGTGCGCTTCAAACTGACCGGTACTTATGCCACCGAGGTTTCAGACGCATCTGGGACAAACCTGTTGGATGTTGCCAATCGATGCTGGAGTGATGAAATCCTTGAGAAACTGAATATTGATAAATCCATTCTGCCTAAGGTGTATGAAAGCGCAGATGTAGTGGGTTATGTTACTTATGAAGCAGCTAAGGCAACCGGACTGAAAGCAGGAACCCTTGTTGTGGGCGGCGCCGGCGATAATGCCGCTGCAGCTGTCGGAACCGGTGTTGTAAAAGAAGGCAACGCTTTCATCAGCATTGGTACTTCCGGCGTTATATTTGCGCATTCGAATAAGGTTTCCATAGATCCGGAAGGACGTGTGCATACATTCTGCGCTGCAGTACCTAACGGATGGACCGTAATGAGCTGTACCCTGGCAGCGGGTCTCAGCCTGAAATGGTTCCGGGATAATTTCTGTGATGCTGAAATCCAGAAAGCAAAGGAACAAAATGTAGATCCATATTACCTGATGGATAAGGAAGCTGAGAAAGTTCCAATCGGTGCCAACAGACTTATATATCTACCATACCTGATGGGTGAACGCAGCCCGATTCTCGACTCGAATTCCCGCGGTGTATTCTTCGGACTTTCCGCCATTCATGGGAAATATGATATGCTCAGGGCTGTAATGGAAGGCGTGGTATATTCTCAGCGTCATTGTCTGGATGTGCTGCGTGAAATGAACGTTTATCCCGAGGATATAATTGCAACCGGTGGTGGTGGCTCAAGTCCGCTGTGGCGTCAGATGATAGCTGACAACTTCGGATTCCCTGTAAAGACATCCACCAATAAGGAAGGACCTGTTTTAGGTGCAGCGCTTCTGGCGGGTGTTGGCGCAGGGTTGTATAAATCGGTGGAAGAAGCCTGTGAGACAGCAATCAGGACCAATCCTCCACAGCAGCCTATTGCGGAAAACAGTAAAAAATACGACAAAGTTTACGCAATATATAAAGGTCTGTATGGCCAACTGAAACAGAGCTTCTCCGAACTTGCAGAACTTGATAAATAATTAAGAGTATTCCCTCTCTCCCTTACCCCGAGATTATAATACTCGGCACCCGTTACCGAAATCTTCGGATCCGGTTACGGGTGTTTTTTACTATTACAGGGATAAAAGTATTCCAGGTATTCCATAATGACTTAATATATATTTGGTAATAACCGATATTTAAGGGTATAAATACAACAAGAGAGATATGTTCAATTACAGAACCCTTTTCAAAGGAGGCGAAATAGTATGAATATTATGTATAAAACCACCGCGGTATCTACAAGAGGAAGAAACGGAAAAGTAACGGTAAAGGATAGTCCGTTGGAATTTTCGATGGCCCCGCCTGTGGAGATGGGAGGAAAACCCGAAGAACAGAAAAACGGAGTTAATCCCGAACAGCTTTTTGCTGCAGGGTACGCTGCATGTTTCGGAAGCGCTCTGCAGCATGTTATAAGAGAAAAAAAACTGCCTATCCCAACCCCCAGTGTTGAGGTTACGGTAGGAATAGGGAAGAATGACAGCGGCGGCTTTGAACTGGCAGTAGAAATTGTGGCGTTGATCTCGGGGCTTGACCAGGCTGAGGCTGATGAGATTGTCAATCAGGCTCATTATGTATGCCCGTATTCCAATGCGACAAGAGGCAACATCGAAGTTAAGGTTTCCGCAAAAGTATCATAATTTGAATATCATACAATAATCGACGGCTGCTTAAGGAGGTGAAGCGTATCTTTTCCTGATAGTCGATGATCGTAGAACGGGAAGCTTCACTGAAACTCAGGACGGAAACTGTAAGCAGCCGTTTTTTTATAAATAATCAGTTATTACGTTTCTTAACGGTTATGGGCTACACTGTCCGTCCTTTCCCTTGTACATTATAGCAATATTTGCAATAATCAATAATACTAATATCAAACTTTATGACCAGGTAGACAGCTGATTGAATTTTGACACAAAAGGAGGATATTTATGAGCAAGGCGGACATAGGCCTGATAGGTCTGGCGGTTATGGGTGAAAACCTTGTTATGAACATGGAGAGCAAAGGCTTTAGAGTAGCCGTATATAATCGCAGCACAGAAAAGGTTATAAAATTTATAGAAGGCAGAGCAAAGGGCAGGAACATCATTGGAACTTATTCAATACAAGAGCTTATAGATAATTTAAAGACTCCCAGGATAATTATGTTGATGGTTAAAGCAGGAAAACCTGTTGATGAGCTTATCGAAAAAATTATTCCTTATCTTGAGAAAGGTGACATCATCATAGACGGCGGAAACTCGCATTTCCCTGATACAATTCGCCGCACTAAATATGTGGAGAGCAAAGGCCTGTTGTATATCGGCACAGGTGTTTCCGGAGGAGAAGAAGGCGCTCTGAAAGGCCCAAGCCTGATGCCGGGCGGGTCCTTTGAGGCATGGCAGCATGTTAAGCCGATTTTCCAAAGCATATGTGCAAAGGTTGAAGACGGAACGCCTTGCTGCGACTGGATAGGTAGCGACGGAGCCGGGCACTTTGTAAAAATGGTTCACAACGGAATTGAATACGGAGATATGCAGCTGATTTGCGAAGCTTACCATATCATGAGGGACTACCTGGGCATGTCAGCTGATGAAATGCATGAAGTCTTTAAAGAGTGGAATGAAGGAGAGTTGGACAGCTATCTGATACAGATAACCCGGGATATTCTGGCATACAAGGATACCGACGGCAAACCCATGGTTGATAAAATTCTTGATACTGCCGGCCAGAAAGGAACCGGGAAATGGACATCAATAGTATCACTGGATGAAGGAATTCCTTTGACATTGATTGGAGAAGCTGTTTACGCAAGATTCTTATCGGCATTAAAGGACGAAAGGGTTGCAGCTTCTAAAATATTGAAAGGACCGAAACCTGAGTTCAAGGGAGACAAAAAAACATTCATCAATGCTATTAAAGATTCTTTATACGCTTCCAAAATAGTATCTTATGCACAGGGATACACGTTGCTTCAGGCAGCCGCAAAAACTTACAACTGGAATTTGAAATACGGTGAAATCGCTTTGATCTGGCGTGGCGGATGCATTATCAGATCAGCATTTTTAAGTAAGATCAAAGAAGCTTTTGACAGGAACCCAAATTTGACTAATCTCTTATTGGATCCCTTATTTAAGGATAAAGTTGAAAAAGCCCAGGCAAATTGGCGAAGAGTTGTAGCCGAGGCTGTTTTAAACGGAATTCCTGTACCGGCTTTCGCTTCTGCGTTAAATTATTACGACGGATATAGATGCGAAAGGCTTCCTGCTAACCTGTTGCAGGCACAGAGAGACTATTTTGGCGCTCACACCTATGAAAGGGTGGACAGGCCTCGCGGAGAGTTTTATCACACCAACTGGACCGGAGAGGGCGGTTCAACATCTGCAACAACTTATACTGCATAGCTTATGCCATTAGAGTAAAATTTATCAAGGCGGAAAGGAAACAGAAAACGCTGAAAACCCGGGCTCCAAAGTATGACTATGTTTGTTTATTCAATATTTATGCAAAAATCGTGTTTTCGCGTGGATATAAATACTGTGTGCCGTCTTAAGAGACGGAAGACCTTGTAATTCGGTTATAATAAGAGGATGAAAGGGGAAATATTCATCCTCTTTTTTGATCCGGCATAAATATATATTGGCTGGCTGTTTATGTGGGAGAGTTAAGTATTAAATCCGGTTTGGACAGATTTTTCATATAATAAATGAAAAATATATGAAATAATAAAATTTTTGTTATAATATTTCATATTAGGGAAAAGATAGATAGTAGATAATAAAATTATATTCTATGCATTATACATAAGAATTTTTTGTCAATTTTTGCATGGTTTTTTGGAGGATATATGATAAAAATTTACAGTATCAGGGCTAAGCTATCAGTTATAATTCTATCTGTTATAATTCCCATATTAATTGCGAGGATCATATATTTACATAAAGGATTTCAGAATATTGAGACAATACAGGGCAATCTTTATAATGTTTTTTTGTTGGAACTATATAGGTACAGCCTTTCTATCGATACTGTATTTATTTGTATTTATTTATTGTTGTTAATGGTAGTGGTTTTTCTTTTTGAAAAAAATGTAACTAAGCCTCTTTCAATATTAAAAAGCACTTCTCAGAAATTCCTTTCGGGTGATTACTCTGCAAGGGCAAATATTAATAACAAGGATGAGATTGGAATTGTGGCCGAATCATTAAACCACATGGCTGAAAATATTGAAAATCTCAACAAAAACAGACAGGCATTTTATACTCATCTTTTGCATGAATTTAAAACGCCATTGAATGTTATTTTTTCATCAATCCAGCTTATTGATGCTTATTATAAGAATGCAGACTGCGAAACATACAGGAAAAAAGCATCAAAGCAAATGAAAATTATACTGCAGAATTGTTTAAGAATAATGCGCATAACAAATAACCTTATAGACATAAATCGACATGGCAGCGGATATCTAAGCATAAAACCGGATAATTATGATATTGTGAAGCTAATAAAGGATATCACCAATTCGGTTAAAAGGTATACAGAATCTAAAGGAATTCGTTTATTGTTCGAGTCGACTGTCGGGTCCAGGGTAATAGCCTGCGATCCCGATATGATTGAAAGAATCATGCTTAATCTCATTTCAAATGCCATAAAATTTACTGATAAAGGCGGTACGATAACCGTCAGGATCAGTGAGAATGAAAAAGACATGATAATTTCAGTTACCGATACAGGCATAGGTATTCCGGAGAAAAAGCTCAGCAAAATCTTTGAATTGTTTAATAAGGACGAGGAAGATGTTATCCACAATAAAGAAGGAACCGGCATAGGTTTATATTTGGTCAAGGCATTTGTTGAAGCACATAATGGGAAAATAAAAGCTACAAGCGAAGTATCAAAAGGGACAACTTTTGATATCACTTTACCCAAACGGGTAATAGAAAAAGCCGAAAGCCAGTCAGTAAACAAATCGTACACACAATCCGTAAAGTCTTCGATTTCAGATAATTTGGTGAACAGAATAAATATTGAATTCTCAGATATATACTCCTGCTATAATGATGACGAAGATGATGACGAAACAATGTAAACTATATTTATATTCTTTTATTTGTATTTAGGTATAAAAAATTGATTCGAGGTAATATATCTGTTATAATACTTCTAAATTGTTTTTGTCTTGAACCTTTTATTTGTGTAAAATACACATTTACAATGTTATAAAGGTTGCGTAATTTTTATCCGATAAGGGGGAATTGGTATGAAAGACTATAGTTGTGAAAATATTCGCAACGTGTGTCTGTTAGGGCATGGCAATGCGGGAAAGACAACGCTGGCTGAAGCGATGTTGTTTTTGACCGGGGCATCAGATCGTTTCGGGAGCGTTGTCGATGGGAACACCGTTTTGGACTTTGATCCTGAAGAAATCAAAAGAAAATTCTCTATTTCAACAGCTCTTGCACCCATCGAATGGAAAGACAAGAAGATTAATATCATTGATACTCCCGGATATCTTGATTTTGTAGGAGAAATGCTTGAAGGCGTAAGCGTGGCAGACGGGGCGGCTATCCTGGTCGGCGCCAAGGACGGGCTTCAGGTAGGTACTGAGAAGGCCTGGAAAGAGGTAAATGAAAAGAAAATTCCGAGAATGTTTGTCATAAGCAAACTGGACGAAGAACATGCTGATTTTTCCAAGGTATATAATGATTTAAGGGATAAATTCGGGAATAGTGTTGTGGTTATTCAATTCCCGATTGTCGAGGATGGCAAGGTTAAGGGAATTGTTGATATTCCTCATATGAAGGCTGTTTATTTCAATGGAAAGGAAACAACAGAAGGTGAAATTCCCGCCAATTTATTAAGTGAGGCTGAAGGTTATAAGGAAAGCCTGATTGAAGCAGTGGCTGAGACCGATGAAGACCTCATGGAAAAATATTTTTCAGGGGAAGAATTTACCGGGGATGAAATAAATAATGGTATAAAGAACGGTATAAAAGCAGGATATATTGCTCCGGTTCTCTGTGTTTCTTCCATACAAAAAGCAGGTGTTACTCTCGTTTTGGATGCCATAACCAAATATATGCCTTCACATTGCGAGCATGAAACCTATAAGGTTCTTGATCCATCAACCAAAGAACCTATTGAGATAAAGATAGGAGAAAACGAACCATTGGTGGTTCATGTATTTAAGACCATCGCAGATCCCTTCGTGGGCAAAATATCATTCTTAAAAGTTATTTCGGGTACTCTTACCCCTGATAGTGTCGTATACAATGTTAATAAAGAAAAAACAGAAAAAATCGGCAACATTTTTGCAATGAAAGGCAAACAGCAGATTAATCTGAAGAAACTCGTCACAGGGGATATTGGCGCAGTTTCCAAGCTTACGGTAACCGATACCAATGATACCCTTGCAACTAAGGAAAAGCCTGTCTTGGTTGAACCTATCAAGTTCCCCGAACCGATGCTTGGTATGGCAATTGTTCCAAAGACAAAGGGCGATGAGGACAAGATAAGCGGCGGATTAAGCAGGTTACTGGAAGAAGACCCCACCTATAAAATGGTAATCAATACCGAGACTAAACAGACTGTTATATATGGTATAGGAGATCAGCATCTTGATATCCTGACAAGCAAGCTGAAAAGTAAATTTAAGGTTGATGTAGATCTTATCGATCCAATTGTTCCTTACCGTGAAACAATCAAGAAAAAGGTAAAGGTAGAAGGTAAGCATAAGAAACAGAGCGGCGGTCACGGACAATTCGCGGATGTATGGATTGAATTTGAGCCCGGGCCACAGGAAGACCTTGTATTCGAAGAGAAGATATTCGGAGGAGCCGTTCCCAAGCAATACTTCCCGGCAGTTGAAAAAGGCTTGAGAGAAAGCATGCAAAAAGGCGTATTGGCCGGATATCCTGTGGTTAATCTGAAAGCCACCCTGGTAGACGGTAAACATCATGAAGTTGACTCGTCTGAAATGGCCTTCAAAATTGCAGCCAGCCTAGCTTACAAAGAAGGCATGAAGCAGGCCAATCCGGTTATCCTGGAACCTATTTGCCATGTTGAAGTATTTATCCCCGATGATTATATGGGCGATATCATAGGAGACCTTAACAAGCGCCGCGGACGCGTTCTTGGAATGAATCCTGTTGAACACGGAATCCAGCAGGTTGTAGCCGAGGTTCCGCAGGCCGAGATGCTCCGTTATGCTACCGATCTTCGCTCAATTACCCAGGGCAGAGGATATTACACCATGAAATTTGAGCGTTACGAGGAGGCGCCGCCGCCGGTAGCTGAAAAGGTTATTGCTGAAGCTGCACGTAATAACACCGAAGAGTAGAAGTTTATATATAGCTAAAAATAATATTATACAAATTATACAAAATATTAAAAAGCACCCTGGATTACAGCAGGGTGCTTTTTGCTGATAATTTTACAGGTTGCGATTCGTATTGCGCGAATAAAAAAAATGGTTTATAATAATAGTCAGAGATAGTCAAAAAGGATCGAGGTGGTAGTATGGCGAGGTTAAGTGATATTATTGAAGAATTCTTAAAAGAATTAATAATAGAAGAAGAAGGAACAGTAGAAATACAGAGAAATGAGCTTGCAAGCAAGTTCAACTGTGTTCCGTCACAAATTAATTATGTCATATCCACGCGTTTTACCGCGGAGAAGGGCTATTATGTGGAAAGCCGCCGGGGCGGCGGGGGCTATATATGCATTAAAAGGGTAAATCCCGATTCTGCCGGAGATTATTTAATGCATATAATAAATTCGTTAGGCGACAAAATTTCACAGCTTACCTCTGAAGTATTTATTAACAATTTTGTTGATTATAATATTATAGAGACTCGTGAGGCCATGATAATGAAAGCGGCCACTTCTGACAAAGCTCTTTCGTTTGTTCCCATGGACAAGCGCGACGATGTCAGAGCTGCCATACTCAAAAACATGCTCATGAGCCTGACTGTCCTTTAACGGAGGCGATAAAAAATGCTTTGCCAAATTTGTAAACAAAGAGAGGCAACCGTGTATTTTACGCAAATCATTAACGGTGTAAAAACCAAAATGAATGTATGCAGTCAGTGCGCGGGAGCAAATGTAATAAAGATTGATTTAAATTCACTTATTACAGGCCTTTTGAGCATACAAAACCAGGAAATAAGAACAGCTCATCAGGAATTGCAGTGCGAACGTTGCGGAATGACCATAGATGAATTTAACAGTACCGGCAGGATAGGCTGCAGCAAATGTTATGAGGTCTTTTTTGAACCGATGCAGCAGTTGCTTAACCGGATACACGGAAATACCCACCACCGTGGAAAGGTCCCGAAAAAATTTGCATCCATTCAATCTACCAGTGCAAAAATTGAAGAATTGAGAAAGGAACTTTCGGAATGCATAAAGAATGAAGCTTATGAAAAAGCTGCTGAAATACGCGATCGGATTAAAGAACTAACCAGCCAGTTAGGGGGCCTTGCCAATGAGTAAATGGTATATAGATTCGGGACCGGATTCCGATATAGTTGTCTCCAGCAGGGTTCGCCTTGCAAGAAACTTTGCGGCATATCCATTCCCTCAGCGAAGTACAAAGGAAGATCAGGAAAACGTTATAATTGACACTTGCAACGCTTTGTTCGCAGGTCGGCCGGATCTAAAAGGAAGGCTTACCCTGGTTCGTATAAATGATTTGAACACAATACAGAAACAGGTTTTGGTGGAAAAACATCTGGTAAGCAAGGAGCTTGCTGAAAGCAGCCTTGAGACTTGCGCGCTTATAAGTGACGATGAACAGATAAGCATAATGATAAACGAAGAGGATCATTTGAGGATTCAATGTTTAAAGGCCGGCATGCAGCTTGATTCGGCTTTTGATATATGTAATTCTCTTGATGATACGATCTCTGAAAAAATAGATTATGCGTTTATCGATAAGATTGGATATTTAACCAGTTGTCCCACCAATGTAGGGACAGCTTTAAGAGTGTCCATAATGCTGCATCTTCCGGCATTGACCATGACAGGCTATATTCGGGCTTTCCTGGAGTCCTGCGGTAAACTGGGACTGGCTGTAAGAGGCCTGTATGGTGAAAATACCGAAGCCTACGGTAACATGTTCCAGCTTTCCAACCAGATAACCCTGGGGAAAAGTGAGAAAGATATTGTTGAGAGCATAAACAGTATAGGCCGCCAGATCATTGATCAGGAGAGACTTTTGAGACAAGAATTATTGAATAAGAACAAAAACAGGTTTGAAGATCGTATTATGAGATCATACGGAATCCTGAGGTACTCCAGGATCCTGACCCTGGAGGAAGCTTTAAAACGACTTTCCGATATACGTTTAGGGATCAACCTGGGGATTATTAAAGATTTGTCCCAGATGGATGTAAATGAAATGATGTTGATGATTCAGCCCGGCAACTTGCAGGAATATGCGGGCAGGCCGCTGAAACCGGAGGAAAGTGACAGTTTTAGAGCCGAATATGTAAGGAATAAAATCGGAGAAAGATATAGTATTTAAGTTAAACGCGATATGGTTTAATAATAAGCGTAGCAGGGGATTTTATCCGAGTTTTGAAAAGGAGATTTCAAATCCGCTACGCTTTATTTAAAATAACAGATAATTCACATTAATTGGTTCATCCCAGCCAAAAAAAGGGTAATTAAGTAATGTGACAAATAAACGAAACTTTAGTCAGAGGTGATAACATGATATACGGAAAGTTTACCAAGAAAGCCGAAGCTGCGCTTATGCTTGCAAAAGAAATTGCCATGGCTTTAGGGCATTCCTATATAGGGACTGAACATATTCTATGGGGGCTTGCCAAGGAGGGAACAGGTATTGCTTCCAGTGTCCTTGCGTCTAACGGAATAAATGATGAGCGTATCAAACATAAGATCCTGGAACTTGTGGGCGGAGGAGACGGTTCCGTCCCAACCTTGGCTTATACTCCGAGAACCAAGCGGGTTCTGGAACTCAGCTATGCGGAAACAAGGCGTATGGGGCAGAATTTTATCGGAACCGAGCATATACTTATAGCCATTTTACGCGAGGGAGAAAGTGTTGCGGTAAAGATCCTGACCGATTTGGGCTGCGATATTCGGAAGCTGTATGAGAATATTCTCGCTATGCTGAGTGAGGATACACCCATGGCGGTTGCCCAGGCAAAACCCCAGGCGGTTGACCTGGATACCCCTACATTAGACCAGTTCGGACGGGATTTAACCGCTATGGTCCGTGAAGGTAAAGTTGACCCTGTAATAGGACGAGACAAAGAAATAGAGAGGGTTATTCAAATCCTAAGCAGGAGGACCAAAAACAATCCCTGCCTGATAGGAGAGCCGGGTGTAGGGAAAACGGCCATATGCGAGGGGCTTGCACATAAAATCGTAGAAGGGAATGTGCCGGAAACACTGAAAGATAAGCGGGTCGTAACTCTTGATCTATCATCCATGGTTGCCGGCGCAAAATACAGAGGCGAATTCGAGGACAGGCTTAAAAAGTCCATAGAAGAAATAAGAAATGCCGGAAACGTTATACTGTTCATTGACGAATTGCATACCATAGTAGGTGCGGGAGCGGCAGAAGGCGCAATAGACGCGGCAAATATCTTAAAACCGCTTCTTGCAAGGGGCGAAATACAGATAATAGGAGCTACGACTCTCGACGAATATAGAAAGCATATTGAAAAGGATGCTGCCCTGGAACGCCGTTTCCAGCCCATTACCGTTTCTGAACCGACCCAGGAAGAAGCGATACAGATACTGATGGGGATTAGAGATAAATATGAAGCACATCACAAGGTCAAGATCACTGACAAGGCAATCGAAGCGGCTGTTAAATTGTCTTCCAGGTATATAAACGACAGGTATTTGCCCGATAAAGCCATTGACCTCATCGATGAGGCATCCAGTAAGGTCAGATTAAAGAGCTTTACAGCGCCGCCGGACTTGCAGGATTTGGAGCGCAGGATCGAAGATGTTCACAAAATGAAGGAAGATGCCATTATAAGCCAGGAATTTGAAAAAGCGGCAGCCCTCAGGGACGAGGAAAACAAGCTTAAAGAAGAACTGGCAGCTAAAAAGGAAGCATGGCAGATCGAGAATTCAAAGAATACCCAGATTGTTACCGAGGAAGAAATTGCCGATATTATCGGATCATGGACCGGCATACCCGTTAGCAGGCTTGCCCAGGAAGAATCAGAGCGCCTTAAGAATATGGAATCGATTCTTCATAAAAGGGTAATAGGCCAGGATGACGCCGTCAGTGCTGTATCGAGGGCTATAAGAAGAGGACGGGTAGGGCTGAAGGATCCTAAACGTCCTGTGGGTTCATTCATTTTCTCAGGACCTACCGGAGTAGGTAAAACAGAGCTTTCAAAAGCTCTCGCGGAGGCTCTGTTCGGCGATGAAAGCCTGATGATCCGAATCGATATGTCCGAGTACATGGAAAAGCACAGCGTATCCAGGCTTGTAGGCTCGCCTCCCGGTTATGTAGGATATGACGAGGGAGGACAGCTTACCGAAAAAGTGAGAAGAAAACCATATTCGGTGATTCTGTTCGATGAAATAGAAAAAGCTCATCCCGATGTGTTCAACATGCTTCTTCAGATCCTGGATGACGGAAGGTTAACTGATTCCACCGGCAGGACGGTTGATTTCAGAAATACCGTTATTATCATGACATCCAATGTGGGAGCCCGTGATATTGTTGAGCCCAAGCGCCTTGGTTTTGGAGCAATGGAGGAAAATGCGGCCAGGGATTACGAAGACATGAAGAAGAATGTTATGACAGAGCTTAAGAGAACCTTCCGACCAGAGTTTATCAATCGTGTGGACGAGATTATAGTATTCCATCCCCTCAGCCGTGAGGATATTAAGAAAATTGGCCGTCTGATGTTGGATGAAACCGCCAAGAGAATGGAGCAGAATAATATCAAAATCACATTTACAGAAGAAGTATTGGAATTTCTTGCGGATAAGGGATATGACAAAACATATGGAGCCAGACCTCTGAAAAGAACCATCCAGGAGCATATAGAGGATAAGCTTGCTGAAGAAATGCTTGATGGCAGGATAAAGGAAGGCGATAGTGTAATAGTTTCCTATGAAGATGGAAAGATTACGATAAACCAAATGGATGGTTCTTCCGGTGCATATCATTCTGAATAAAGCTTCTCAAATATCATTCTGAACGAGCGAAGCGGAGTGAAGAATCTTTTATGTCAATAAAAAGATCCTTCGCTTGCGCTCAGGATGACAGGTAGGGCAAGGTTCTTCTCATACGATCAGAATGACGCACTTAGGTGTCGCCCTAGGCGAAGCGGAGCGAAACGGAGTCGAATGGGCACCTCCTACTGTCACCCTTAGCGGAGCGAAGCGAAACGGAGTCGGATGGACACATCCTATTGTCACCCTGAGCGGAGCGAAGCGGAGTCGAAGGGTCTAATTTAAAGATTCTCTGCCGTTAATCAAAAAAATAAAAGACACTTGGGATGAAAAAATACGCTTAAAATGTCTGATTTCATGGCTCTTAAGCAATAATGGGACGGCAAATGAAATAAAGAGAGAAAACGAGAAAAAAAGAGCAAACAAATGAGCTAGAGAGATGTATTTTAAATTTAACGGATTCTCGCCTTGACAGGAAAAAAGTTTCTGTATAAAATGAATAACGCTGCACTATGCGGCGTTATTTTATTGATTAAGATATTTCTTGGGATTATTCCCGTAAAGCATATTAAGGAGGTTACCTAATGAAGACGTTTATGGCTAAGACGCAGGAAGTCGATAGAAAATGGTATGTTATCGATGTTGAGGGTAAAGTTCTGGGTCGTGCGGCAAGTGAAGTTGCCAAAATACTTTGCGGCAAGAACAAACCTATCTATACACCGCATGTTGATACAGGCGATTATGTAATTGTTATTAACGCGGATAAAGTTGTATTAACAGGTAAGAAGCTTGATCAGAAGATGTATAGACGTCACACCGGCTGGATAGGGCATTTGAAGGAAACGAAATATAGGCATTTCCTTGAGAAGCAGCCTGTGAAAGCTTTTGAGCTTGCAGTAAAGAGAATGCTTCCCAAAAACAGACTAGGTCGTGCCATGTTTAAGAAACTTAAGGTTTATGCAGGTCCGGAACACAATCATCAGGCTCAGAAGCCCGAAGTTCTTGAGTTGAATATTTAGTGAGGGGAGGATTAGAAAATGGCAAAGATACAGTATTACGGTACAGGTAGAAGAAAGAAATCAGTTGCAAGGTGCAGATTAGTACCCGGAAACGGCACTATAATAATAAATAACAGATCCATAGACGATTATTTCGGCCTGGAAACCCTTAAGGTTATCTGCAGGCAACCCCTGGTACTTACAGACACTCTTGGGAAATTTAACGCAATTATCAATGTAAAAGGCGGCGGTTTTACAGGCCAGGCAGGCGCTATACGTCACGGTATCGCGAGAGCACTTTTAAAAGTAGATGAAGCATACAGAACTCCCCTTAAAAAGGCTGGCTTCTTAACCCGTGATCCAAGAATGAAGGAAAGAAAGAAGTACGGTTTAAAGGGAGCGCGCCGTGCGCCACAGTTCTCAAAGAGATAGTATTTGTGTTTCTTTACACACGAGTTTGTTTACAATTACAAAGTTTGCTTATGGCAAGCGCCAACCGTCAGGGGGTTCATTCCCTTAGGCGGTTTTTTGTGTTCAAAAATAGATATAGAAATAAATAAAAATATGCTAAACGGACGCAGTTTTAATCCCTCGAAAGCAAGTAGAATTCCGATGTGTAGGTGGTTTCGATATTTC
>JAAYFU010000078.1 GCA_012728095.1 Clostridiaceae bacterium | reverse complement strand
GACGGCTGGGCGCTGGAAGGCTATGATATCAATCAGGGCGGCTGGCAGCTAATAACGGGAGATGTAGTCGCGTATTACGCAGACCGCCGTGCCACTGACGACTTTATTGGCACCGGCACGCATTGATTAAATAATGTACAATAATTTACGGCGCCATTTAAAGTGTCAAAAGTATCTTGCCTGACTGTCATTCAGGACTTCTTATGTCATTCTGAGTGTCAGCGAAGAATATTTTGTTGGAGAAATGATTATTAAATTCGCTTTACTTGTTCAGAATTACAGTGGATAAGATCCTTCGACTCCGCTAACGCTCCGCTCAGGATGACACTTTTCCTGTCATTCTGAGCGAAGCGAAGAATCTTTCGCGTTGACAAAAAATCATTAAACTCCTCTATGCTCTGCTCAGGATGACATAAAAGGAGTGCGCTCCACTGAGGACAACAGTGTGATAGAAGGCGAAGGAATCTCATTAAACGAAGATAAGTCAAAAGTATGGAGCCCAGGTTAACCTACTTCTTATATACTCCGATGATAAAATCGATCTCTGTACCCAGTTTATTCAACCTGTTAAGCCTTTCTATACCCTCTCTGGGAGTTCGCCAATAATATGGAGTCATGGCAAGAAGGTCGGCGATATCTTCACGGGAGTCAAGCTCAATAAAACCGTTTATGCGAATTCTGTCTTCCAGTTTGAATGATGGGAGCGCAGGCCCTTTTTCATCGTTCTCATAAGGCTTTTCATAAAGAACGGATTTTAGTTCATAGAGATGTCTTCTGCCGGGTATTACGGTCACAAGGAACCCGTCCTTTTTTAAGACTCTGCTGAATTCCGAGTCATTGGAAGGGGCAAAAGCATTTAGTATATAATCAATTTTTTCGGTCATTAAAGGGATTTTGAATATTGATGCCACAACAAAGCTTATTTCTTTATTTCGTCCGGCAGCCAGCCGGATTGCTTCTTTTGAGATGTCAATTCCATAAATTGAACAGTTTATGAAAGCCTTTTGTAATGATTTACCGATACGGTCGGTGTAATAGCCGTCTCCGCAGCCTGCGTCCAGTAAAACAGGATTATCGTCTCTTGATTTAATACTTTGGGAAAATAAGTCGCAGAGCCCGTCAGCTAACGGTTTGTAATAACCCTTGTCCAAAAAGCGTTTCCGGGCTTTAGCCATATCCTTGTTATCACCGGGATCTTTACTGTTTTTATCCTGGCTTAAGAGCAGGTTTACATAGCCTTTTCCTGCTACATCAAAACTGTGTGAATTCTCGCAGGTAAGGCTTTTTCCTTTATCTAGCAAAGGTTTATGGCATACAGGGCAAATAAGATGCTTGGTACTTTTCATGAGAATTACCTTATAAACATAAATACCGAGCTGATTATATCCCATTAACAAATGCGATTCAAGCAATCCCGGCAAATTATGACGTACGATTCTCCCCCTTAAGTATTTGACATAATATAAGCTAGTATCTATAATAACATATATATACATTCTGTTAGTTGAATACTTTGTCGATGACGGGAATGTGAAGCCATGATTTGCATTACAGAGAGAAAACCATATGGTGAAAGGTTTTTTGCAATAATGCTTCGTCCCACCCCTGAGACTTAAAGCCGATGAGGCTTACGGTAGTCGCGATATAGACTGAAAAGCCGGGTTCAATACCTGACATGTATCAGGATTACCATTGAACCAATACGGGTGGTACCGCGGATTGTATAATGTCCGTCCCAGTTTTTGGGACGGTTTTTGTTTCTGTACAAAAAACAATAGCCATTCTAAGGTATTCAATGATTGTACAGAAACAGCCTGACATTAATACCAAATTTATGTTAAAGAGGGTACGCAATGTATTTTTCAAAGATGTTTCTGCCGACAATGAGAGAGGTTCCGGCAGAAGCCGAGATTATAAGCCATAAACTGATGCTGAGAGCCGGCCTTATCCGTAAACAGGCATCGGGTATATATTCCTATCTGCCTTTAGGATTACGCGTGCTTAAAAAGATTGAGAACATACTAAAAGAGGAAATGGAAAGGATCGGGGCACAGGAACTCTTAATGCCAACCCTGATTCCTGCTGAAAGTTTTTTTGAATCAGGCAGATGGGAAGCTTTTGGCCCGGAAATTTTCAAACTAAAAGATCGCAGCGACAGAGATTTCTGCCTCGGACCTGTCTATGAAGAAATCTTCGCTGAAACAATTAAAAACAGTGTGCGCTCTTATCGCAACCTGCCGTTAATTCTGTATCAAATACAAACAAAATACCGTGACGATGTTCGTCCAAGGTTCGGTGTTCTGCGTTCCCGGGAATTTATAATGAAAGACGCCTATAGTTTTGATCGTAATCAAGAAGGACTTGATATTTCTTATAAACAAATGGATAAAGCATACAGGCGGATTTTTGACCGGCTGGGCCTGGATTATAAGGTAGTTGAAGCTAACTTTTGCACGATGGAAGGCTCCGAAGCGCATAAGTTTATGGTTATATCCGAAATCGGCGAAGATGAGATAGTATATTGTGATGCTTGCGGCTACGCTGCAAGTATGGAAAATGCAAGGTGCCCAAAACCCGAAGAGTCTGAAAAAGCTGAGGAAATGGCCGTAGAAAAAATATACACTCCCGATATCCATACCATATCGGAATTATCCGGATTCTTAGGCTGCGAGCCGTCCAAAATGGCCAAAACATTGATTTTTAAGGCTGACAATGAACTGGTGGCGGCAATGGTCAGGGGCGACCGGGAATTGAATGAGGCGAAGCTTAAAAATGTATTGGGATGCAGAAAGCTTGAAATTGCGGATGCCGAAAGCGTTCGTATTGCCACGAATGCCGAGGTGGGCTTTGCCGGACCGATAGGCCTTAAAATCAAGATTATAGCAGATCATGAGGTGGCTCAGGGGAAAAACCTTATTGTGGGGGCAAATGAAACCGATTATCACCTTATCAACGTGAATATCGGCAGGGATTTTGATGCTGAAATCCATGATATAAGAAAAATTGCCGAAGACGATGTTTGTCCCTGCTGCGATAAAACCATCGCTTTTGCAAGAGGAATTGAAGCCGGATATATTTGCAAGCTGGGAGCAAAATACAGTGAGCCGTTAAAATGCAATTATATTGACGAGTCCGGAAGCGAGCGGCCAATGCTGATGGGCGGTTACGGGATTGATATTAACAGGTTAATGGCAGCGATAATTGAGAAAAACAATGATGAAAAGGGTATAATATGGCCTATGGAAATTGCGCCGTACCATGTTATAATCGTACCGGTCAACGTACTGGATGAAACCGTCATGAAAATAGCCCGAAACATGTATGAGAAGCTTATAGAGGCAAATGTGGAAGTAATCCTGGACGACAGGAACGAAAGAGCCGGGGTTAAATTCAATGACGCCGATCTTATCGGCATTCCAATAAGAATTAATATTGGCAGGAAAGCGGCGGAAAGACTTGTCGAATTAAAACCGAGAAACGGCAGTGAAGCCGTAACCATGCCGGTGGATGAGGCGTTGGAAAAGATATTGTCGCAAGTTAAAGAAAATAATTAAGAAATATTCATAATACAAAATATTTGGAGGAAATATTATGGCACAGGAAAAGAAATTCGTCGAAGCAATTACTTCTATGGATGAGGACTTTGCAAAATGGTATACCGATATTGTAAAGAAGGCTGATTTAGTAGAATATTCAGGAGTAAAGGGATGTATGATTATTCGCCCTTATGGCTATGCAATCTGGGAATTGATCCAGAAGGAACTGGACAGGCGTTTCAAGGAAACAGGCCACGAAAACGTATATATGCCCATGTTTATCCCTGAAAGTTTACTCCAGAAGGAAAAAGACCATGTTGAAGGCTTTGCTCCTGAGGTAGCCTGGGTCACCCACGGCGGAAGCGAACCACTGACTGAAAGACTATGTGTGCGTCCCACATCGGAAACGCTGTTTTGTGACCATTATAAGGATATAATACAATCCTACAGGGATCTTCCGAAACTATATAATCAATGGTGTTCGGTTGTAAGATGGGAAAAGACAACCCGTCCTTTCCTCCGTTCTGTTGAGTTTTTATGGCAGGAAGGCCATACTGCACATGCAACGGCTGAAGAGGCTCAGGAAGAAACAATTAAAATGTTAAACGTATATGCTTCATTCTGTGAAGAAGTGTTGGCAATCCCGGTCATAAAGGGACAAAAAACTGAAAGAGAAAAGTTTGCCGGGGCAAAAGCAACCTATACTATCGAAAGCCTCATGCATGACGGTAAAGCCCTTCAGTCAGGTACATCCCATAATTTCGGAGACGGATTTGCAAGAGCCTTCGGTATTCAATACCTGGATAAAGATAATCAGTTAAAATATGTACATCAGACTTCCTGGGGCATGAGTACCCGTATTATAGGCGCTATAATTATGGTTCACGGAGACGACTCAGGACTGGTCCTGCCTCCCAAAATCGCTCCTACCCAGGTTATTATTGTTCCCGTTCAGCAACAGGTAGAGGGTGTTCTTGATAAGGCATACGAGCTTAAAGAAAGACTTTCAAAGATATGCCGCGTTAAGATCGATGATTCTGATAAAATGCCGGGCTGGAAATTCTCCGAGTACGAAATGCGCGGCGTTCCTCTTCGTCTGGAAGTTGGACCAAAGGATATCCAGAAGAACCAGGTAGTACTGGTTAAACGTATTAACAGGGAGAAACTATTTGTTTCAATGGACGAACTGGAAACAAAAATCCCGGAAGTTCTTGATGACATACAGACCGCTTTATACAATAAAGCGCTCGAAATGAGAAACTCCAGGACATTCACTGCCGTTAACCTTGATGAAATGGAGAAAATTCTTAATGAAACGCCGGGATTTATCAAAGCCATGTATTGCGGCAATGAGGAATGTGAAATTGAAATTAAAGACAGAATGGGTGCTACGGCCCGCTGCATACCTTTTGAACAGGAGAAAATCTCCGATAAATGCGTGTGCTGTCAAAAAGAGGCCAAATATATGGTATATTGGGGAAGAGCATATTAATTGGATTATCCCACTGTAATTCTGAACGAGCGAAGCGAAGTAAAGTAAAGAGTCTTTATGCCGGCAAAAAAATCTTTCATCACTGATATCGGAATGATATGGTAGCAAGGATAACAATAGGGGGCTCAGGATGCCCCCTATATTTATTTATAGGTATTTATTGTAGCCAAATGCTGGTTGGGAAGCCTCTTCGCTTCGCTCAGAGTGACATGCCGGACTAGATTCTTCGCTGACGCTTGGCACACCATGGTGGCATCCTGAGCATAGCGTTAGCGGAGTCTTATTTAGGTATCGGACACGGGTCAGGAATATATGTTTTCGTTTTGATACATGCTTTTTTAAGATTTTGGGAATAAACAAAATTTTTGGGTAAATAAAATATGGAATTTTTAGTTTTTTCGGAGGAGAAATGGAAAGAGATAAAATATTATGTGTAGACGATGAGGAAATGGTAGTGGAAGCTTTAAAGATTGAACTGGTCAACAGCATATCCTCCGACATTATTATTGAAACAGCCACAAGTGCAGAAGAAGCGCTGTTGATAGTCGATGAAACTTTAAAGCAGGGAGACCGTATCATATTGGTTATTTCCGATCAAAAAATGCCCGGAATGACAGGGGAAGTTCTCCTGGCAAAGCTTGACAAGATAATTCCGCAGGCACTTAAAATCCTGCTGACAGGTTATACAAACCTGGAGGCAATACAGTATGCCATTAACAATGCAAGTTTGTTCAGGTACATACAAAAACCCTGGGAACAGGAAGACCTGGTTTTCACGGTTAAACAGGCCATAGATAAATTCAACACGACGCGGGCTCTTGAAGAAAAAACCAAGCAGATTATGAAGTTGAATGAGGAGCTGGAAGAAAAGGTCCAGGAGAGAACCATGCAGTTAAGCGAAGCCATGAAAGAGCTGGAGGCCTTTTCTTTTACTGTGTCTCATGATCTTAAATCTCCGTTAAGATCTATTGATTACTGTGCGAAATACATACTGGAGGACTACGGAAATGAACTGAACCCGGAAGTTATAAAGATGCTGACCGATATTCGCAGCACTTGCGAAAATATGTTCAACCTTATCAATAAGTTATTGCTGTATTCAATGACGGCCAAGGCTCTTCCCGAGTTGTCGCCGGTGGACACTGACCAATTGTTCAGACAGACCTATGCCGAATTAACGAACTCGATCAAGGACAGGAATATTGAATTCATAATAAAGGGAGTTTTGCCGACTGTGATGGCTGACCCCATATTATTAAAACAAGTTGTAAATAATTTACTGTCTAATTCCATAAAATATACCCGGGTAAGAGAAAAAGCCGTTATAACTGTTGATTGTGAAGAGAATAAAGAATGGTACCGCTTTTCTATAAAAGATAACGGTGTAGGCTTCGATATGAAATATGCCTCAAAACTATTCGGGATTTTCCAAAGACTGCATTCTCAGAGTGAATATGAAGGTTCGGGAATCGGGCTGGCCACCGTAAAGAAAATTATTAATAAACATGGCGGAGAGATAAGTATCAGCAGTGTTGAGAATGAGGGGACTGTGGTCAGTTTCACATTACCAATACAGCAATAGAAGAAAGGGACTGTAATGAATGAAGAAAATAATTATAGCCCTGGCAATACTGACAATGCTTTTGATTTTTACAGGGGTATATTTTATTGATCGGACTTTTTTCCCCAATAATGATGTGGATGACATGCAAATAATCAACTATGAAAACAATCGAAACAGGTTTTTAAGTAATAATGAAGGAATGCCGATAATAGTCGGCATTTACAACAGCGGTTATCTTTATCATTCAAACCATGATCACGGTATCAATAAAGATGTAATTGAAGAATTATTCAACAGAATGAAGCTGGACTATAGAATAGAAATACTACCCCGGGTCAGGATTTCATCTATGATTTCCGAGGGATTGCTTCATATGGGGGTTTCCACTATTGAAACGCCTGAAAGAGCTGAATATTCGTACTTTATCCCTTATTTTTCTGAGAAGAATGATGTTTTGGTACGGAATGACGCCGGTATCTCAACAGAAGAAGAGTTGTTAAAAAACAAAAATATCAAGGTGGGAATAATAAGGGGATACTATTACGGCGAACATTACACAAATCTTATTGAAAAGCTGGAAAAGCAAAAAATGGTTGTCCAGGCTAAGGATACAGAACATCTTTTCAAAATGCTCAATGACGGATGGATTCAGGTAACCTTCAATTTGGCCACAAGCTATCTTTACTATATTGATTATTACGACATAAAAGAAATTAGTATTTATGACTGGGCTCCTGAAGAAGAGCTGTTGGTCAGAAATCTCGCCTTAAGCAAAAAATATTTTTCTCCCAATGATGTTGTAAAATTTCAGCAAACCATTGACGAAATGATTGACGATGGGACTATGTATAAGATTTTTAATAAATACATACCCGAAGAAAATGCAAGAAGGATGTGTGAACAATCGTGGTGCAAAGACTGAAAAGCAGGTTTTACATAAAGAGAATCGGACTGGCGCAGAAGCTGTCGGGTATGGTTTTTTTATTAGGCATTTTAATTTATATTCCCAGTATAATTTTTGGTGTTGTAACAAACCTCAACCGAATAAAAACCGAGCTTGAAGAATATAAACGGGGAGTTGAAATGCGGGTTCAGAACGCATTTGAACCAGCCATCTGGAATTACGACATTGAAACTCTCAGAAAGCTTATTAAACTGGAGTTTAATAATGATAGCCTGAAATCGGTAAGAGTCAGTACAGAGGAAATGGATCTTTTATGGCTGTCTATAAATGACGGGATAATAGTTGAAGAAACAACAGCTCCCGAAGGAAAATACATGGAAAAAAAGGTCATTCCTGTTTACAGGATGGATGACAGGGAGAGGATAATTGCCTATGCCACTATTTGGTATGATAACTCCATAGTAAGAGAAGAGTATTATAAACAGCTTATTAATGATTTATTGACAGTGGGAGCCATACTCTTTACGACCAGCGCTGCCGTGACAATATCAAGCTATATAAGACTAGTGCGGCCGCTTGAAGCGATAAGAAACAGCATGATTGAAGCAGGCAAGAGCGCTTCAGTCGGAAGGGTAAAACCTGGGAAGGCCGTATTTAAAAACGCTTTTGCAGAGATAAAAACCATGGCCCAGGACATGGAAAACATGTTTAATGAAATAGAAGAAGCCAACAGGAGGATAAGGGAAAATGAAGCGCAGTTCAGGGCTTTTTTTAATCAGGCAGGCGTCGGAGTTGTCCAGATTTCGGCAGAAAGCGGTAAATTTGTATTGGTAAATCAGCGATATTGCGAAATTGTCGGCTACAGCATGGAAGAGCTGAAGAATATGACATATATTGATATAACCCATGAGGATGATATAGCAGTTCAGGTTATGCTGAACGAAAAGATTAAAAAAGGTGAGATAGAAAAATACAGTCATGAAAAGAGGTATAAACATAAAAACGGTAATCATGTATGGGCTGACGTAACTGTTACACGCTTATGGGAATCCGGAGAGAAGCCTACATATATTTTGGCAGTGGTCCAGGATATCACAGACCGAAAAAAGGCTGAAGAAAAGATCATTAAGCTTAACAACCAACTGGAAGATAAGGTAGCTGAAAGGACAAGGGATTTGGAAAACGCTAAACGCAAACTGGAAGCTACTATAGAAGAATTAAAATCCGCCCAGGCAAAATTGATAAATACAGAAAAAATGGCTGTTTTGGGACGGCTGGTGGCAGGCATAGCACATGAGCTGAACACTCCTCTTGGGATTATTAATTCTGCCGGCGGAACAATCGAAAGAATCCTGCAGAAAGAATTGGACAGTGTTATTGAGTTTTGCTGTCGGGCGCCTGAGAATATATACAATATTTATTTAAGTTTATTAAATAACAGTACGGATTATCAGGACAACGCATATAAGCGTATGCAGCGAAGAACCTATTATAAAGCTTTGGAAGAAAAAGGCATAGAGGTGGATGATGAAATAATTGAAAAACTGGTGGACTTAGGATACAAGGGAGAAACAGACGAATTAACTGAACTTGTCAGCAACCCGAAAAATATTCCTGCAATTCATGCTGCATACAGCATCTCGGTGTTACGTAAATCTGTTGGGATGATAAAAGTATCCGCTGAAAAAGCATCACAGGTCATAATAGCGTTAAAAACGTATTCCCACATGGATACCAATAAAACACCGGTTCCGTATGATGTTGTCAGGGACATAGAAACTGTTCTTACCCTATACCGTAATCAAACCAAATATGGTATAGATATAATCAGAGAATACGAAGAAGTTCCTCACGTTATTTGTTTTCCCGATAAGCTGCATCAAATTTGGGTAAATATTATAAATAATGCTTTACAGGCAATGAACTATAAAGGCACATTAAAAATCAGAATTGCAAACGACAGCGACAGAGTCAAAGTTTCCATATCCAACAACGGGCCGCCTATTCCTGAAGACATAATTGATAAAATATTCGAACCGTTCTTTACCACAAAAATGCTTGGCGAAGGTACAGGGCTTGGCCTGGATATTGTTAAAAGACTGGTGGAAGAGATCGACGGGGAAATAAACGTGGAATCGAGACCGGACGAAACGACCTTTAATGTGTGGTTAAGAACTAAAAAAGGGTGAGTATATGCAAAAGCGTTGCGCAATAGTTTGTGTTGATGATGATGAAATGATACTTGATTCACTCAGGCATGAACTGATGGCACACTTTGATGGCAGATACCTGTATGAATCCGCGTTAAACGCTGAGGAAGCATTGCAGCTGATTGATGAGCTCGTTGCTGAAAATATATACATAATTCTTATCATTACCGACTGGGTTATGCCAGGAATGAACGGCGATGAATTCCTCATAAAGGTCCATGAAAAATACCCGGATATACGTGCCATGGTTATAACAGGATATGCGGATCTTATAGCAGTTTCAAAGGCAAGAAACAAAATAAACTTATGCGGCATTATTTCAAAACCATGGAAGTCTGACGAGCTTATAAGAAAAGTAGAGTCGATTGTAGGCAGCAAATACATTAATTAATAAGTAGGAGTATGATAATTGTATAAAGTATTGATTGTAGATGATCAGAAAATTCTCAGATACGACTTAAAAAGAATGAAAGTATGGGATGAAACAAAAGATTTTGTTATAGCGGGCGAGGCCGAGAACGGAAGAGACGCCTTGGAGATGCTGCGCTCCTCCTCGTTTGATTTGCTTATTACCGATATAAAAATGCCTGTCATAGACGGTATTGAACTTTTGAAAACAGTTTATGAGGAAAAATTATGCCCGTGTGTGGTTCTGTTAAGTGACTATACTGAATTTGAATATGCCAGGGAAGGATTGTTGCACGGTGCCTTTGATTATCTGGGGAAACCGGTGGATAACCAGGTGTTTACTGAGCTTTTGGCGCGTGCGAAAACATTCCTTGACCAAAGAAAAATAGAACAGGAAAAAATAAAGCAATGGGAAGATTTAGCCGATAAAGCTTTTTATCCATCCGATTATGTTGATAAAATAGCGGAACTCCTGATTAAAGCGCAGGACGAAGCGCTTATGGCAACAAGCAACATGTTGGGGACAGTAGGGGCAGCCGTTGATTACGACTTTAAAAAAGCAATGATAATTCTTGAAAATGCTTCCGATCAAATCATTTCTAAGGTATTGGAATCGCATCAATGGATAAAGCTTTACACCGATATTGAAAAAATAAAGCGGCCGAGCTATTCGCAGTATCAAGGCTGGGACGATTTATGCAAACATATACATAGCGAATGCGGCAAATTTCTTAATTTCCTGAAAAAATTCGTTATATGGAAAGATGTTGATACCTTTATCAAAAGCGTCTGTTTAGAAGTTCTTAATAATATTGAAAATCATATTTCAGTAAAAACAATATCTGAAAGTTTGTTTATCAGTAAAGCCTATTTGAGTGAAAAGTTTAAAAAGGTTACCGGAGTTTCTTTATCGGATTATATTAACATGGTTAAGATGGAAAGAGCGAAATACTTATTAACCGCCACTTCAATGAAAAGCTATGAAATCGCTGATTCATTGGGATATAAGGATCACGAATATTTCAGCAAAGTGTTTAAGAAATATGCCGGTCTTTCCCCGACGACATTCAGAAAAGTTAATGTCAGCATCTGATGTTTAAAACTATTTTTATTTTTTTATTTTTATAAAAAGAACAATATTATGTATAATAGACTTAAGATTAACAGCCTGATAATCTCTTAATCGTTTTTATTTTCTTAAAGGATGCAATTTGCATGGAGTACTATTTATACAATAGAGAGGAGGTCCATTATAGGTGAACAGATATAATCGGAACTCTCAACATGAAAAAGGGGATAATACATTTAAGAAAGTTTTATTAGCCGGCATTGTCCTTGTATTTTGTATATTTATATGGTTTATTGGAAAAGGAATCAATTATACCCGCAATGCTATCCCAAAAATACCACCTGAAGAGACCTCACAGATAATAACACCGGCACCTGCAATTCAACAAGTGTCTATTCCGAAAGCAGTTCTTGATATCGACGGGATTGAATATGTTCTATCTGGTACCCAAGGCACCGAGGAAACATCAGCCTTTTTAAATGCGCCGAAAGCGGGGTTCGGAAGAGGATCGATTGCCCACATAAATTTTGAAACCCTGCCTGACTTATATAACATTACGCTGTCAAAAGACAACAAAGAGATATTTTCAAGCAAAACATCGGTAATTATGCCTCATGACGTTCCAGACGACGGCGAATACCAGGGAGTATGCAGAGCACAATGGAATCGGGGCAAATTCATAGGGACCGTAAATTACTATTTCACCATCCTGGCGGATTTTCCTGCGGAACCTGTAATATCAGCGACAGAGACCGATCCGGGCGAACTTATAGTTTTGAGAATAAACAACCTGAATCCGGAAGAGAATGTAGAAATTGAAACAGATCTGGATTTTAAGCCTAATGTATTTCGCTATAATAATGAACATATAATTTTACTTCCGGTAAGCTATTATAATGAACCCAACAAAATTTACAGCGTAAAGCTGAGAATAGGAGACGAAACATTTTCATATCCTATAAAAGTAAATGATAAAGAGTTTGTTACCCAATATTTAACCATTGATCCGAAGATTGCCGCCGAGACCCGGAATGAGAAAAGCGCGCAGGAGGTCAGAGAAAAGATTGATCCTTTAAGACCGATATGCGATGATGTGGCTCATTGGGAAGGCGATTTTATTATGCCGGTGGAAGGGGGACGTGTCAGGGAATATGATTTCGGCAAAAGACGCTATGTTAACGGTTCTCCTACTTCCTACAGGCACAATGGGCTTGATATCGGCCATGATCTGGGTGTTCCCGTCATGGCTTCAAACAGCGGAAGAGTTCTTATTGCCGACTACATGATAGGAACAGGCAACACCGTTATTATAGAGCATGGTTTTGGGCTTAAGACATGGTATTATCACATGGACGAATTAAATGTCAAGACCGGGGACATGGTAAAAAAGGGTGATATAATAGGCAAGGTCGGTTCCACAGGTTTTTCAACCGGACCGCATTTACATTTTTCGGCATCGGTAAATGAAGTTTATATTAATCCAATTACGCTTATAAATAAGGGAATACCGTTGATAACCAATAAGTAAGGGAGAATTGTTAAATTTTATACTTGACAAATCAATATATTATTCATAAAATAATGTTTGTTTCGGCTACGTGGTGGGTATAGCTCAGCTGGTTAGAGCGCCAGGTTGTGGCCCTGGAGGTCATGGGTTCGATTCCCATTATTCACCCCATTAGTCTGGTGAATAGGGGTTGGGAATTGGGGTTAAGCCCGGTTCCCAACTTCGAAAGCTGGCACAGGTTGCAAAGGATTAAACCCTAAATATTCCTGGTAATTCCCTAAATAATTCAGTTTATTATTTTTTCAGGAGAATTGCTTGACAAAGGGTAGAATCCTCCTTATAATTGATGTTGCGCCTTTTAATGGTGGGATGTCGCCAAGCGGTAAGGCACCAGACTTTGACTCTGGCATTCGTAGGTTCAAATCCTGCCATCCCAGCCAAATATGATCCACTAGCTCAGGCGGTAGAGCACTTGACTTTTAATCAAGGTGTCCGGAGTTCGAGTCTCCGGTGGGTCACCAAATAAAAACACAAATCGGAAGAAACTATAACAGGAGGTGATAAGGATGAAATATTTGGATATAATTGTAAGGACGATAATATTAATAATTTTTCTAGCAGAAATTTTCTACATAATACCAAAAGTAATGATACCTGATATAATTGAGGAATTTAGGAAAGCATTTGGGAAAGAAAATAATAATATATAGGAGGTTTTAAAATGGCTAGAAAAGTATGGTATGAAATAGAATTAATTAGTGTAAGAACTTCAGAATGTGAAATAATAGCACGTGTGAAAAGTAAGGAGTTGGCACAAATTGTATATAATCAGATCAAAGAAACATATAAAAATAATGATGATTTTTTAGTAAACGTAAAGTAAATATATTGATTATGTGTTAAGTTATAAAGATTTACAATAGAATAACATTTAGTTTATAATAAAATAACAAAATTGTATATAAAATATAAGGAGGGTTTTAATATGAAGATAATAAGCAAAGGGTTAAAAAAATGTTATATAAT
>JAAYFU010000013.1 GCA_012728095.1 Clostridiaceae bacterium | reverse complement strand
TTTTGCCGCACCTACACCGCCAAACCAGTCTTTTTGAGCCGCAAGACTCAAATTGTCCTCAAAAGGAAAAAGTGACGGATGGCACGGATGTACCACAAAATACTTAAGGTCTTCACGTATCATCATGACTTTACCGTAGTTAGCCGCAGGATCCAGGCCAATTACAGTTGCCCCTTCCTTCATCATAGGTACTATCGTTTTTGAAATATTCCCTATTAACTTGTCAGGAACAGCGAAAATAACGATATCAGCGCTTTTAACCGATTCATTGCTGTCAGTCGCCTCAATTCCGAAAGCGTCTTTAAAACGTTTTCTGCCGGCTTCGCTGATTTCAACATAGGTTATGTCGTAATCCTTTTCATCCTTCAGGTTGGCCGCAACACGGCAACCCATTTTCCCACCTGCACCAAGCAGAACTACTTTCTTTTTCATTGCTATTTCTCTCCTTTAGCTAAATTTATATTACTGCAATGAAAATGGAGTATGGTTCCAGTTGAATCGCTCCATTTAGATTGTAGTTTTCCAAATAATCGTCAAAATTTAAAATTACTCTTTCCTGAGCCAGTTTGGGGGCATTATTTTTATCTATTAAAACCCCTTTTACCGTGGAAGGCGCGTCAACAAGCCGCAGATTCACGGTTTGGCCTCGGGGATTTGCCAGAATTATACGTGTTTCGCCGCTGTTTTGCATAACGAATACCGTAGCATCCTCTGTTATCTGAATCGATGTATTAAACTCCTTCCAATCACGAAGAGCAAGAAATGCATAGTATACGGGATACAGCATGTCCGGAACGGCAGGGAAGCGATAATCCCTCGTGGGAGCCTCTTCTTCCATAATACCTTTGCTTCCCACCAGTTCAAAAAAGCTTACCCCGGCTGCCCCTCCCTTAATACACGCAGCCAGTGACCTTAAAAACCATGAAGCAGTAAAAAGTGACATCTGGCGTATATCTACATCCGGCGGAACCTGTCCCTTTCTTACAATCACATCACCAGTGGCATCGGGATTCCAGCGCATTTTCAAGGTAACAGGGGTAACCCAAACAGGAAGGTCCGGATATAACTCAGCGCAGCTGGAAAGGTTAGCAACCTGTCCTTCTACTGTGGACATAATGGAATCATTGTCAAAGGCATGTACCTGGGGATTATTTGAGTAGCAGACAAAATCCATGCTGTTTTGCGGCAAGCGATTACGGTTGAGCTGCGTAAAGAAAGCATCAGTGCCCGAACCAATGGGAATTCCGCTGCAGGAAAGCTTCCTGCGGGCTTCTGCAAGGATTTCTTCATCAACTACATTTGCGCCTTCTTTAAAGATAATGACGCCCATAATATCCTGAACATTTTCATTAATAAGCACACTTAGCGTATCAAGTTCCTTTTTCCAGCAATCAGTAAAGAATGCAGCCAGCAATAACTTTACGCCTAATTCACGCACCTGATCCAGTATTTTATTTGCATATACGGGTGAATCCTTAAAGTGATAATCATATCGAAGATGTGAAAGCCCAATGGCTTTTATCCGCTGCTTCTGAAGTTCTGTGAGAGGCTTTGTTATACAACTGCCCAAAGAAAAGCTTCCGACATTATGAATCTGCCCGTTTAACAGCGAGATCTCATTTCCGTTTTCCGGTGCCTCAGCATCCTCCAGGCAAGTATCCGCTTCAAGAGAAACATGAACCGACTGGTGGAAGCGTTCTCCCTTTTTTACCCGTACGGGGAAAGGCAATGCCAGGGGTGTGCAATAGGTTTTATATGACGCATCGGTCCAGTTTCTTTGATCTTCCATCTCGAAGACATCGCCTTCAAATTCCACCAATACCTTTACGCCTTTTTGGGGGTAGTGGGCAATCGAGCTTATATCCATAAAAGGTTGATGCGGTGAAATCCTTACAGGGAAAATACCTTTTTCGGATTTTCCATCGGAATGTACCACTTCGCATTCCATGCCGGCACAAGACGCCGGGTGAAGTACACAAAAACCTATGCGGTTTCTCATAAAATCCGAAAGAGCTTCACCGTCAAACGAGTAGATGATGCTGGAATCCGCGTTACCGGCTATTTTTCCGTTCCATTTAAACTGAATCTCATTACTGTCATGAATTGCTGTGAAATTAATTGTAAATGAATCCCTATCTTCATCCACTACAAGATTTTCTATACGATATGGGATGGTGCCCCAATTGCAATCCCTCAAGGCAAAGTAAATTTCACTGATAACTTTTTGTCCGTTAATAGAGATGTCTAGAATTCTACCTGAAGAGAATCGCAAATCCAGTTTCCCAGCCTGCAAATGAATGTTTTCTTCCTGTTTATCCTCTAACCCAAGCCATTCATTTTCTCGAATTTCGCTAATAAACATATTATGTTTCTCGCTTTCAAATTCATTATACGTTATATGATTAAAGGTTAATTAGTGATTTCAATTATAGTAAACCATGTATCAAAAAATTTGTCAAGTGTTTATTTTACAGTGTTTTACTTTGTTTTTTAATTAACAATGTCTCTTTATAAACATATGATGTCTGATGTTTTAATCATCCTATGTTTATTTTTTAACAAACAAATTCCTGGTAATTTAATGAATATAAAACCGGCTATATTACTTAAGAAGGGGCTCCCCATATAAAATGCCATAATCGGAAAAATAAACCGGCATGGAATAGCATACCTCCCTATGTACTATCCATGCCGGTCTACTCTTCAGAAAATATTTATTTACCTACATATCAAATATCAATGATTTTTTCAGCATTTTCGTCATCATCTTTGTTATCGAATTGATTAATAAAATCAATAAAATCATCCGGAGAAGGTTCAGGTATTTGCGGTCTGTTCCGTATGACTTCTTCAAAAAAATGCTGAATAAAATCTTCTATTGTTTTTTCCTTATTTTTAGAGGCAATCACTTCTTATTACGTTAATGGTCAAATTTGACTGTGTTGGCAACCGTAATAAGTTTCATATCGCACTTGCAACTTAATATGGTTGCTATACTAATAACTGTTTAAGAATAATGGTTACAATCATAGAAATAAATACGCTGGTCAAGGTACCGACTATATATTTCTCCGCGAATTCTTTATCCTCCAATTGTTTGTACCTGGCAATACTTTTTGCGGTTAAAACAAAACCTATTGTCCCGAATTGAGCATTAAAAATAAAGAAGGAAACTATGATTCGTTCAAGTTTTCCAATTATTCTTCCTACTCGGGGTTCATTTTTTACCTGCTCTCTATTACTTATATCCTGATAATGTTCTGATTTGTGTATTTCATTATTGAATATGCTATCAAATAGCTTGTTAATAAAAATTGCCGCCGGATCCCATAAAATTAAAAACGTAAGCAAATAAACAATAAAATTATATAAATACCGGTTCTCTATAATAAAATCCAACTTCGCTGCCGCTGCATCAAAGTTAAATGCATAATAAATAAAAATAATAATTGATATATGTATAACCTGATCTAATACAAAACTGATTAGTAATGATGTATTACTGCTTTGTTTTTTATCGATAAGCATTCTTATCAGGTCAACCAGTAAGTGTGACAGCATAATTATAAGCCAGGGAATGAAAGAATTACCGAGTAACAGAAAAACAAATGAAAATACTAAAGCATATATCAATATGTGGACCATAAAATATGAAATCTTTTGTTGTTTTTTCTGAGCCAGTTTCTCAGGCTGAAGGGTAAAATCAGCTAAAAAATGAGCAATTAGCATTAAACATATACTCATAATTCACCTCAAAAATCTATCCATAAATTTTAGAACTGCAATATTTAAATTTCTTATTTCATAAATATTAGCGGCTTTTATTGTTTTCTCGACACTTTGCCTGCTAATATTTAATATTTCTGACAGTTGTGTACTCATACCTCGTTTCTTACCGCCCAAAACAAATAAAGTGCTACTGTCATATTCAACATCAGTTGGAACAGGGACAAAATTATCATATGGAACTGAATATCTAATTTTTTCAAATGGATTTATCCTTTTATCAGCAGACTTAATACTTGATTTGACGGACTCCAGCATCTTTTTATAATCAATTACAAAATCTAATACCAGTTTAACTTTTTCATAATCTAATGTTTCATGATAATCAATAGGAAAAAGAAGTTCCAATAAAAGCATCAGCTCACTCTGATATTTACTTAGATTATTAGTAAGTACAAAGGATGTATTGATTATAGAGTTAATATACAGATCCATTTCTTGCCCCGAACAAAAAAGTACTGGATACCCCGGTGCATTTTTTGCATTGTTGATTGCATAACGCGCATTATGGTATACAGTACCATCCTGAGCAGTAGTACTTGCATTCTCTATTTTGACATCCCAATCCCCCAGGCCAATTCCTGCTCTGAGTTTAATTGGAAAAATCATCATGCTTAGTAACCTAAGATAAAGGTATGCTGACTCAGGAAACCGAAACAGACCTTGAACCTCATCTCCTGCACTAAATTCCACATCTTTCGCCAATGCTTTTGAAAAAACGTCGTTCAGGCAGTTAATAGCTTTAATGAAATATTGTTGAATTGCAATCCTCTTTTCGATTGAATATGCTCGGGATTTCTCCAAATCTATTATCAAAGCAGTATACCTTTGCATATAATCACCTCTGTTAATTAATTATATTACAATTATATACAATAAAGCAACCGTAATTGGTTGCTTTTTAGAAAGGAAACCTAATAGGGTTGCAATTTAAAAATTTGATTTTTTAGTGAATTCTTTTAATAAATCCTTTTCACTTATCTTATGAGTCAATAATTTAATCAAGTCTTCTTCAGCTTCATTTTCATTTTTATATTCATTTAGCACTCTGCATATCATATGTTGTCCGGTACTTGTACTATGGATAATATAACACTTTGTTAGTCCCTTTTTTATTATTTTCATAACAATAACCCCTTTCCAGCATATTCTGACATAATAATGGAATTCAACAAATCCCGGCATGCCGGGCTTTCTTTATTGCTATTGACGCTTGATATTTTTCAGTCCGGAAATATCTTTCAGTTTGGAAAAAGCTTTTTGTTTGATGGTACGTACCATACACATAAACAGGTGGAACAGTCCTCCAACAACTGCAACATAGTGGTTGCTTTGTACCGCGGTATAGCCCACCACCTGCTCAAATGGCTTTATAAGGCTTCCTCTGGGCAGTATGGGTACAACATTTCCTTCCGCCGTACAATGCCTGTCTCCATCGGTCGGAGCACGCGCCAAACTACCTATCTTCCCAATAACGATAAAGTTTTGATCAGGATACATTTTTTCATTTCCCTGACTGTTAAATACGGTATTTTGCAGCCGCTGCGCGTTTCCGTAAAGAATCCAGGGTCGTCTTCCTGCATATAGATATGGTAAAACAAACAAATCACCGGAATATATTATATAATAATAGAAACACTTTGTCGAAATTTAATTGGCGAAATTGCTCCACTTTTTTGCCGAAATTGGTATAAATTTTTAATTCAGCACGAAATCTGTTATAAAATAAGGGACTGTCCCTCTATGTGGATAGTCTCTTATTCATAAACCAATTTCATACTAAAGAATTCTAATGGCGATTAAAAAGCAGAGATGCCAACTCTACAGAAAGTATAGAAAATGCAAAAATATATTAAAGGCAGAGCCAGGAAGGCTCTGCCTTT
>JAAYFU010000012.1 GCA_012728095.1 Clostridiaceae bacterium | reverse complement strand
GAAGTACATTTCCTTGCCCCATGCCGCACCCATCTGTTCCTGAAGTTCATTATTCCAGGTAGATGCACGGGCTGCACCATTCGGCCACCAGGTAGCGGCTCTTACGGTCGGGTTGCCTTGTGAATCGGTAAATCCTGAAGGTCTCAATGTGATTCTGATACCTGCCGGTCCGTCGGAGAGCGAAGTACCAGGTATACCTAACCTCGGTATTGCCAATGTGCCTCCTGCCGAACCTGCTAACCTGCCCGAACTTCCGCCCAGTAAAGCTACTTTCTCATCCAGGGTCATCTCAGAAATAACTTTATCAATGGATGCTTCATCGGTCAATGTGACGAAATCCGGATCAAATATATATGTGAAAGTGGAAATACTGCTGGTTGCAAAGCCGCTTCCGGCCGCAATTGCTTTAATGGTTATATTGTTGCTGCTGTCAGCCATAGCTCCACTCAGTGTTATTGGACCTGAATATAGGGTGCTTTCGGTGGTGGGATCACTGCCGTCGGTAGTATAATAAATACTTGCACCCGATGTGCTCGATGAAAGCTGGATCCTGGTACCTTCACCAACTGTTGCTCCGGAAGCAAGATTTGAAGTTGGTGCAACAGCAGTAATGGAATAGTTATATGTAACTATATCACTGGGATTCAGGCTTTCCGCCACCGTTATGGCTTTTAATGTGGTAGTCCTGTTGATGGAAATTGCAGAGCTGTATAGTCTTGTTGATCCTGTAACAGATGTTTCAGGATCTGTTCCATCGGTGGTGTAATAGATTTGAGCGTTATACGAGGTAGTACTCAGCGTTACGCTTTGAGTTCCCCCATATGTACCTGATTCTCTTGATGCTATTGGCGCCGCGGCTTTTGCATTTGGATCGAAGGTATAACTGAAGCTTACGATATCGCTGTCATCCATCCCTTCTTTAACTCCGATAGCTTTTATAACTGTATCTGATGAAATTGTTATTGCTGATTCATATAATTGTGAAGTTGCCGCAGATGGATCGGTTCCATCTAAAGTATAGTAGATGCTGGCTCCCGGAGTTTTGGTGGACAGGGCTACATTTACAGGCAATGCATAGGTTCCGGGCGGGGGTAAAATTGTTGGAGTTGCAACAAATGTAAGGGAAACAAAGTCCATGCAATCAATATTATAACCGGCTTTGTCGCAATAGATGGTCAGGATTTGTTCACCTGCCGTCAGTTCGGCATATGTGGTGACAGTTCTCCATGTTGTCCAGCCGCCTGTTGCTGGTGTGCTTACCCGGCACAGTACATTCCCATCGCTGTCTCTTAATGAAAAAGAATCGGTATTTGATGATTGTGCTGCATAAGTGAATGTTACTTCATAAGTACCGGTTTTTGCAACATTTACAAGGTAACTTAAAGTGTTTCCCGCTGAAACATAGCCAATATCCTTTCCTCCGCTGGCATTGGCATTTGTCTCAATAAAGTTCCCGCTAAATCCCGTTTGCGAAGTGAAATCTTCCGCTTCAATGCGACCCGGTATAACTCTGGCTTCATCGGCAAAAATTGCTCCGGTAAATAATGTGAATAAGAGTGCGATCGATAACAACATGGACAGGAATTTGCTTAAACTTTTGCTCATAATAATTCTCCTCTCCATTCCGCCGCTTCTGTCCGGCGGTACTAATAGTTTTGAAAACAGATAGCATGGTCTTGCGCCCTAACCATGTTGGAAATATTATTGCTGTGATGAAGATAAGCTTCAAAGCATGTCAGAAGGATCATTAAGCTAACTGATTCTTCAGTTGGAGAGAAAGTTAAGATTTTCAAAATAACCTTGTTGTTAATATAATGTCCGCGATATTGGCTGCTGCGCAATTTCCGTTGTTGGAACCCGCTTAAAGCAATATACGATTATGGCATTATCTCCGACAACGACTGTTGGGAAATTATTGTCAGCTACGATGTCCATCGTTGATGCGGATTCTTCAGACCTCGCCTCTTTAGACATTACTGCTGGGGGTATGATCTTCCACTGCAAAGGCTGAATTTAATTATGTGCGCATAGGTTTGGCTGCAGCTATTGAACGCTTGGAACAGCGTCATGTCAGCATACATTTAGCATACATATAGCTGCCGGAAACTGTTCGGGATCTGGTGACGTGTTTTAAAAAAATTCTACACGTAGTTTTAAAACTCCTTATTTCCCATTTTATTCGTATATATTTCTGCATCAGCCTTAGATGAAATCCTACAATATCTCCAAATGATGCCGATATTCAATTTATGGCAGAATAAAAAATCACCCTGTAAATCTTAAGGGTGATTTCAGGGCGAAATTATAATTATCATAAACCAAAGACATTTTGGTGGGATTCAAGCATTGTGATGAAATTGTGTATCCAACCAAGCCTCAGTAGTTGGTTAAAACGTCAAATTCATACCCCTGTTCTCTTAAACCTTCTATAACTATTGGAAGTGCCATTGCCGAATACTTTTTTCCTGCCGAATCATGCATAAGGATAATCAATTTGTCCTTGCCTTTGGTATTCTTCAAAACGTTATTGGCCAAAATGTTCGCAATTTGTTCATCTGTCCCGTATTTCTTCAGATTTGTAGCAGTATCTCCCATAGAGGAATTCCAGTCAAAATACCTGTATCCCAAATTTGCCAGGACTCCCACTCTTGCCTTGATTACATCTTTATCCCAGCTTCCGGACCCTCCGGGGAATCTGAACAAAGTGGTCGTATAATTGAATTTTTGGCTTATAAAGTTTCTTGCCTTCAGCACATCGTTTTTAAAGTCTTCCACTGTTTTTTTATAAAGAATATTGTAATCGTGAGAAGAAGAATGATTCCCTATCACATGACCTTCATCAATTATCCTTTTATAGAGATCGTCCACGCCATTATGCGGCAATACAAAGAATGTAGCCTTCACCCCATACTTCTTAAGCGTATCAAGTACTATTGGTGTAACGCTTCTTGTCGGCCCGTCATCAATTGTTATATATGCGATTTTTTTATTCCGGTTTGGATTTTTATCGTTTCCTGAGTTTTTATTATCGGGCACAGGAACCTGGGCCGGTTCGCCGAGCCTTAAGGCGATATTTTCTTCCTTATTCCCGCTGATTGTGCCGCTTACAGAATCCCCGACAATAAAGCCTAAGTAAGAATTTGAAATTGTACAATCCTGAATAGTTAAATCTGAGCTATTATAAAAATTAACGGCATAGCAGTTATTAAAGATACAGTTTTTTATCACCGAACCGGAACTCATTATGTCAAATACGGGTAAACACTCGAATGTACAGTTTTCTGCAATAATCTTTGCTCCGTCGGATACTGATATATGTATCGGCATACCGAAAGGGTCAGCTAGGATTTTGCTGTTTCTTAAAATCAGTGTTCCGCCGCTTTCCACAATGAGGCAAGGCTCGCAGTCATATGTCTCGGGCCCTTTAACCGTTGTGTTTTCAATGGTCAGCGTACCGCCTTCCATAATTCTTACATTATTCCATTTCCAGATAAGGTTCTCATTTTTCCAGGTCTCGTTGTCATAAACGTAATAATCTTTTATTTCGGTATCCTTTATATCGAATAGGATTAACTTTTGGGGTATGTACTCTCTTTTAACTCTGATAAGCTCATTCGCCTTGATTGACGAGGATTTGTCACTTCCCGTCCCGAAAAGTGTTGGTTGGTTCTGATATGATAAACCATTATAATAATTGGATGCCCACTCGTTGTCTCCGTTATTGTAAGCATAAATCCTGATATTCTTCTTCGAAATAAAAGTGTTCTTTGTCACCTTATTACGGTTTGATCTGTCGGTTACTATGTAACTTAAGCAGTCTGAAATATGATTGCCGGATAAAATATTGGAATCGGATGCATTCCATAATTCCATACCATATTTGAATCCTTTTAATGTATTTGCTTCGATCCTGTTGTCAGTGGAGTAGAAAAGCTGCATGCCGCTCCCTGTCTCCCTGGGCCATGCCGTAAAGATATTATTTATAATTTCACAGTGGTGGGAATACTGCATATCCAGGCACCTGTACCCGTCACGGTCATTTCCGTTATCGGTCAGCTGCATCCAAACCCTGTTGGAATCGATTACGCAATTTTTGAGGTTTTTAATGGTCATTGCATTCGCAGCATTGTTGACCACGTTCTTTTCAAACACAGAGGTAGCATACACGGTATCCGACAATATCCCAATACCTTTTTGATCGTCCGTGATACGATAACCGTCATCATAGTTCAGTTGTATAAAATTATTATAAAAAATATTATTCCCTGCCTCTTGCCGCAATGCAATAAACTGGCTTCCGGAATCACCGAAAAGCAGGTTATTGGCCGCACAGCTTTCGGTTGTCTGACGTGTAAACAATATGCACTCGCCCTGGTCCACAAAGACATTGTTTAAAATACTCGCGTCTCTTGTAAATTCAACCTGTATTGCGGCAGCCGGAAACGCGCTTCGAGTCTTGTTGATGATGATATTATCCATAAAAAGCGGCCGGTCTGACTCGATAGCTTTAACACCCCCGTTTCCGGCAGAATTTATAATATAATTGCCTATAAACCTGGGGTAATAACACTGATATAATACAATTTGGTCTTTAATACCGGATATCCTGCTGGACTCGATCTCCACCTTTGATGAAACTGCTGAAAAAACAATTCCTCCATCGGGATGTGTTGACCCAATCCGGCTGTTTTTTATGATTAACGATGATGAATCGGCATTTACGCTTTTCAAAACGGGATTTGAATTAATATTTCCGCAGTCAAAAAGCAGGTTCACGTTATTCAGGGTAAGAGTCCCTGCTTTTTTTATGATCAGGTTGCCTTTCAGAAGGATATTTTTGTCGGAAACCGTTACATTGCCATTAATTACCCAGTCTTTATTGATTACGGTTATTTCGGCTGATTCGGTTCTTTTCCCGCTTCCGTCCTTTTCCATGGAATACAGGGATAATCCACTGCTTTTGCTGTAATACTTAATGCGCTCCGCATCAAGCCATGCCGATTCAACAGCGTCATCCGTCAGTTTTTTAAGATCTGTTCCGTCTTTTTTAATCCGGTAGAGAAAACCGCCTTGAGAAATATCTATAAAATACACATAATCGCTGTCTGTTCCGATTACTTCTGTAGCTGTGTCAATTAACCTGCCGGAGCGACTGCCGTCGGAATCGGAGCGGTACAGGGATGCGCCGTCCCTTAAGGAAGACCAGAATTTATATTTGCCGTCGTCAAAATATTTCTCATATTTGGCAAGCCTGTCCTGTACAAGCGTGCCGTCGCCCATTCGATCTACGGTATTCTCAAGCAGTTTCCGGCTGTAGACTTTCCAGGTATATGTACTTTCATCCCATTCCAGCCCTCCTCCGATGCTCTCAACAGCTGAAAAAAGAGGTATCATTAGCTCGCCGTTATTTCGATACGGTTTGCTTTGCAACCGTATTATCCTGCCGTTGACATTTATTTGAGAATCCTTTTCACTTATGGTAAAACTTTTTGCTCCATATTTTATTATGGCCTGACTATTTAATGAATCCCAGCTATAATCCGCGCCCAGCAATGTATATATTTTTTCTGCCGGTACATAAAGGTATTTGTCGCCGGAATCTAAATTTATTTCAGCCTTCCTGCCGTCAACGGCAATACCGGGATTTTGTTGACCGCTTAAAGCGCTGGATTTCTCAAATGTGTTTAAGATCAGCAATATTGAAAAAAACAGACATACCAGTTTCCTCGAAGTTTTTCTTATGTGCTTCATTTTATGCAACACCTGCCATGCAAAATTAAGATCACAATGTAGTAATAAAAGCGGAATATAATACCATGATACCACGGTGTTCATATTCTCTAACAAATTTATATGCAGATAAATTATTTTAAATAAGACAATAAAAGGTCGTCTCAATACAGGAGGCCATTTTTTTCGGCTGTTTAACGTCCCATACAATGATGTCCCCTGTTCTGAGACAACCCCGGTTCATTCTTGACCAGTCCGTATAAAATTAACCTAACCCATATTCCTTTGCCAGTTTTGTAAATGCCTCAAGACTGCGTTCTATCATTTTAATGTCGGTACAGTAAGCTATTCGTACATAGCCCGGTCCTCTGAATCCACTGCCCGGAACAAGCAAAAGATTATATTTCGCAGCGGTTTTGCAGAAAGCTACATCATCTTCTATAGGCGTTTTTACAAATAAATAAAAGGCTCCGTCGGGCTTAACGCACTTGAACCCGAGCTTAGTAAGATGATTATACAGTAAATCACGTTTTTTCTTATAGCTTTCAGTGTCGACAGCCACTTCAAGGTTTTCTGCAACAACTTTCTGGAAAAGTGATGGCGCGTTAACAAAACCTAATGTACGATTCAAAGTTACCATTACCGAAATCAGCGTCTCAACATCAGGAATTCTGCTGCTGACCGCGATATATCCTATTCTCTCGCCGGGCAGAGCCAGTGATTTACTGAATGAGTTTATCGAAATGCTCTTTTTGAATATCGACAGAGTACTGGGCACTTCAACTCCGTCATAAACCAGGCTTACATATGGTTCATCAGATATAACAAAAATATTAATCCCCAGCTCCGCTTCTTTTTTCTCCAGAACTTTATTAAGTCTCTCTAAGGATTCCCTGTCATATACAACGCCGGTAGGATTATTGGGAGAATTAATGATAATTGCCTTTGTTTTATCGGTTATAGTTTTTTCGACCGCATCAGTATCAATTTGAAAACTGTCCTTTATGGTATCAACAACTACTGTTTTGCCGTCTGCCTGTTCAATATAGGTACCATACTCCACGAAAAAGGGAGCCAGCACAATAACTTCCTCTCCAGGATTTAACAGGGCTTTTAAAGCTACATTGAGACCTGCGGCGGCTCCGCATACCATGATGATATTATTCTCATCCAATTGGACACCGCTCTTTTTTGTAAGATAAGCAGCCACCTTTTGTCTTACATCAGGAAAGCCTGCATTATTCATGTATTTATGTAGTCCTTCCTCGTCACTGTTTACATACTTCTTCAGAGTGTCGATCACTTCTGCAGGCGGTTCAACTTCAGGGTTTCCCAGGCTAAAGTCATAAACATTGTCGTCTCCGTATATTTTTTTCAATCGCGCCCCTTCTTCAAACATGGCTCGGATCATGGATGATTTTCCGAGGCCTTCTACAAGCTTTTTATTAAACATAACAATTCTCCTCTCAGTGAACTATACCTTTTCTCGCTAAATATTCTTCCTTAACTTTTATAAGCATTTTTATACTAGTATCCTCAGTGGAGTATAAAGTCGTTAATAATACCTGCGCATAGCGTAAATCATCCAGGGTAAGCGTCGGATAATCCTCTACATCGTATTTTCCGTCTCCGTAATAACCATAAAACAAATCACCGGTCTCGTGATTGATCCATTCTTCTGCCGTATCTGATATTCCTGTCAGAATACGCTTTGCCATCTGAAGATATTTACTTTTTGCAGTACTGTTATACATCTCAAGCAGGAAATTCATTTCGTTCACAAGATGATTCAATGACACATGGGTTTTTATTCCCGGCGTGGCATTAAAACCGTAGTCATAGACCAAGAGCCCCTGATTTTCTGTCACATAGGCATTGGAAACGGCAAAATCACAGTAGAATTCGGCATATTTGTTGGCTGCTTTCAAAAACAGTGGTTCATTAAATTTTCTATACCCTCTCAGAAGCGACAATGCAGCCTCGGTATCCCATCTTGTGTCAAAGAAACCGGCCCCTACTTTATAATTATCATACAATCCCACTGCCATCGGGTCGGTTCCCCAGTATCCTTCTGAATTCTGGGTTTTTGTCAACGTATCAATTGTAATATAGGCATAGTCCTCAAAGAAGCGTCCTTCAATACCGAGGTATTTGTTTCCGATATGATTTGCACTGTTTCTGTAGAAACCGTTTGAGCTGTATGGCGCATATCCGTAAGGCAAAAAGTAATACTGTCCATCGCCGCCCCATTTTCTTACCCGGCTTAAATCTCCTGTTTTGACAGCTTCTACGGCAGTTTCATCATCCCAGTCAACCAGCTTTTCTTTTGAGATAATTCCCCATTGTTCGGAGAAGGCATTCTCAGCAGCCGGAAGAGTGACCTTGACACCGTCTCCGGTTATTTGAATATTTTTCGCCTTATCATATAATTCTTTTCTGATTTTATTGGCACCTGTCTCATAAATGCTGCTATAACTGAAAAAGCCATTCAAAGAAACAGAATCGATATAAACGGAACCGGGTTCTAAGGTACTGAGAAGATCATCATCGGAGCTTAATCCTTCATATGCCCTGATGACTGATTTGGTCTGGTCCAGGCCTTCGGGATATTCAATGGTTCTTAAGTCAAATTCGTCAAAGATAAAGGGAAGCATAATACTTATTGATCTTAAGTTGAATCCTTCAGGTTCGTATTTCAGGTAGTAGTATAAATCTCCGTTACTTAGAATGTATGAATCATAAAGAAGATAACCTATGATACTGTCTCTTATTTTTATAGCATAGGTTTCTCTGATTTCGTCCGCTTTTTCATTATACCTTTCATACTTTTCTATAAGCTTAAGCTCCATTCCGGATGTTTCAATAAGCGGAAAACGGTCTATACTGTCAGATCCGCTGCTATTGGGATTAATTTGCTTTTTGCCGACATAACCGGCATTCCCTGTACTCACTGCCGCATTTGAGTTTATTGAGCCGGGTACTAAAAAGAAGAAAACCAATGCAATAATTAGGGGAAATAACACCATAGAACCATAAATCCGCTTATTTATCATGTCTACCTCCAAAACCATATCATTATATACCTGCTTGATTATATCCCTCTTCAAACGCTTTGAGATTAACTTCCAGGAATTGCGGTTTTACTGTCTTTTCAATGGCTTTTACCCATATGTCTTTCTCAAAGACAGAATGTCTTGCCATTACACCTATCATTACAACATTTACTGCCTTAATATTTCCGCATTTTTTTGCTATTTCAAGTGCCGGAACAACAATCACATTTTTATAATTTGCTTTTATTTTTTCAATTATGTTCTCAGGATACTTTACCTTCCCTGTAATAACCGGCATCGGGTCTATCCTTTGATCATTGATAATAATTTTTGCATCTTTTTTTGCATAATCAATCCATCTTAACGCTTCAAGCTTTTCAAAGCACAGTATAATATCTGCCTCGTTTTTCTCTATAATTGGAGAATAGACCTTTTCGCCCACTTTAACATAGGTTACTACGCTCCCACCGCGCTGGGACATGCCATGTACCTCGGAAACTTTAACATCGAGTCCTGAGTTTAATGCCACATCACCCAGAATACGGCTGGCAAGCAATGTTCCCTGGCCGCCTACTCCCACAATCAAAATACTTGTATTATTCATCCCGGCCACCTGCCTTTTCTATTGCATTGAATCTACATACTCTTGGACAAAGATCGCAACCTGCGCATTGGGTGGAATTTATCTCAACATGATCACCCCTGTCAACAATCGCGGGGCAGCCCAGCCTCATACACATACGGCATTTGATGCATTTATCCTGATTAATGGTTAAAACAGGGCCGAATCTTACATGCTTTAACAATGCGCATGACCTTTGGGCTATTATTACAGAAAGCTCGTCAGCCGCGACTTCTTCTTTGACAATCTGCTCAAATTTCTTTAAGTCAAAGGGATCACACACTTTAACTCTCTCAACGCCTATAGCCTGGCAAAGCTTAGCCAAATCTACCTTCTTTACAGGTTCCCCTTTTATGTTATAACCTGTGGTGGGGTTATGCTGGTGACCTGTCATGGCTGTTATGGAATTGTCCAATATAATAACGGTTCCGCTGCAATTGTTATAGACCATATCAATAAGACCGGTAATGCCTGAATGTATAAAAGTAGATTCACCTATTACGGCAACTGTCTTTTTGCTTTGTTCTTTGCCCCTGGCCTTTTCAAGTCCGTGGGCCACTCCGACGCTGGCGCCCATACAAATGGTAGTGTCGACAGATTCCAGCGGAGCCAGGGCTCCGAGGGTATAACAGCCGATATCTCCGGAAACGGTTAACTTAAGTTTTTTCAATACATAAAATGTTGCCCTGTGGGGACATCCTGCACATAATACAGGAGGTCTTGCCGGAGCTTCATCCTGAATATCATTAAGCTTTTCCGGAGTTTCTCCCAACAGTTTTTCCTTAATTAAACCGGCGCTGTATTCCCCTATAACCGGGAGCTTATCTTTGCCTGTAACCTTTAGGCCCATTTTACGGCACTGGTTTTCAATGAAAGGCTCCAGTTCCTCAATTATGTAAAGAGTTTCCACCTGGGAGGCAAACTCTTTTATAAGATTTTCCGGCAGGGGATAAACTATTCCAAGTTTAAGATATGACACGTCTCCGAATGCTTCCCTGGCGTACTGGTAAGCTACACCGGAGGTGATTACGCCGATTTTCTTATTTCCCCATTCAATCCTGTTCAATAAAGACTTTTCAGCGAACTCTCTCAACTTTGCCATGCGTTCCTCTACAGAAATGTGCCTGCGTCTTGCCATTGCCGGCATCATTACATATTTAGCCGGATTTTTTACATATGGCTTCAATACATAATTTTCCCTGTCTTCCAGCTCAACGATACCCTGGGAGTGGGACACCCTGGTACTGAGGCGTACGATAACTGGTGTATCGAACTCTTCGCTTATTCTGAAGGCTTCTTTGGTGAAATCCTTGCATTCCTGGCTGTCAGACGGCTCTATAACAGGTACTTTTGCGCCTCTTGCAATAATTCTTGTATCCTGTTCATTCTGTGAACTGTGCATACCCGGATCATCAGCAACAAATATGACTAATCCGCCGTTTACACCGGTATAGGACGCTGTAAACAGCGGATCTGCCGCTACATTCAGCCCTACATGCTTCATAGCCGTTGCGGCTCTTGCGCCGCCTATAGAAGCTCCTATAGCAACCTCAAGGGCTACCTTTTCATTTGGAGCCCATTCGGAGTATATTTCGTCATATTTTGCAATATTCTCGGTTATCTCTGTACTGGGAGTTCCAGGGTATGCCGTCGCAACCGTCGCCCCCGCCTCATAGACACCGCGGGCAATGGCCTCGTTGCCCAGCATGAGTTTTTTCATATTCGTCTCTCCTTGTATATAAAATCTTGCTTCATTACATTAAAGCATTTATATAATTATACAAATAATTACACCCTTGCGCAAACTTTCTTTATGTCGTTTTAACCTGAGCGCAACTCTTAATATCATTCTTAACGAGCGAGCGAAACGAAGTGAAAAATCTTTATACCAACTGAAGATTCTTCGCTAACGCTCAGAATGACAAAGAAAGATGTCATCCTGAGCGGAGCGCAGCGAAGTCGAATGATCTTATGCCAATAAGACGTATGGGTGCAAGAATGGTTTATTTAAATAACGAATAAACCAGGGGAATAAAAATAGCCGGCAACATGTTCCCTACCTTGAATTTCTTTATTTCCAGCAGATTAAGGCCAATAGCCAATATAAGAATACTTCCCACCAGCGACATCTGGGATACGACAACATCACTTAAAAGCGGTTTTAATACGCCTGCTAAGGCTGTGATTCCTCCCTGGTAAACCAATACCGATAAACCGGAAAACATAACCCCGATACCTAATGTCGCGGAAAAAACAATGGAGCTTATACCGTCAAGCATGGCTTTGGCAAGGAGAATATCAGTTTTCCCGTAAAGCCCATCCTCCAGGGAACCGATAATGGCCATAGCTCCCACAACATAAACCAGACTTGCAGTTACAAAACCTTTGGCAAAATTGGATTCCTTTCCTGCAAAGCGATTTTGAAACCACATTCCCATTCTGTCCAGCCCATCTTCGATTTTTAATGCTTCTCCAATGAGACTTCCGATCACCAGGAATAATATCATCTCTGTTATGTAACTTCGATCAAGCTTTCCTTCTTCTGTTACCGTGAATATCCCCTGCAGAGTTCCTGAAATCCCTATAATTATTACCGCCAGGCCTACAGCCTGCATAATGGTATTCTTAAATCGTTCCGGTATACCTTTCTTAAGAAAAATTCCAATAAGACCGCCGATAACAATTGTTATAACATTTACTATTGTTCCTAACCCGTGCATTTCTCTTCTGCTCCTTACTTAAGTTCAACTATCGTAACACCCGTATCGCCTTCGCCGTAATTTCCAAGACGATATGCAGCAACATGGGTATGTCCTTTCAAATGGCTATGAATGGCTTTTCGTAGTGTACCTGTTCCTTTGCCGTGAATTATTGACACCTCATGAAGTCCTGCAATAACGGCATCGTCAATATACTTGTCCATCTTTTCAATGGCTTCCTCAACATTGAGTCCCCGCAAATCCAGTTCAAGGCTAACAGACGAGGACTTTACACCCGTTACCCGAACTCTGTTCAATCTTTCTATGGATTCCTTCTGCTCGTCTATGCGCTTTAGTTGTTTTACATTTACCTTAACCTTCATTATACCCGCCTGTACCATCACCTGTCCATCGGAATCAGGTTTTTCAAGCACAGTAGCTTTTTGGTTGAGATTAAGCATCAGTACGGTTTCTCCGGGTTTCAAATCCTTTGGCGCTTCATGGTACTCAGGCATATCAAAAGTCTCTACCAACCGGCCTTCTATATTATCCAGGTTACGAATTTTTTCCCTGGCTTCCTGAAGTTTTTTTTCATTAATCGCTTCAAGCCCTTGATTATAAAGTTCCTTCAAACGGCCCAGGAGCTCTTCCGATTCATACCGGGCATTCATTATTATAGCCCGGGCTTCTTCTTTTGCTTTGGCAATAATACTGCTTTTCTCCTTGTTTATTCTTTCCTTTTCCTTTTTTATCTCGTCTTTCAGTTTTTCAATTTCCAGCCTGAGAATGGCCGCCTCGTCTTTTTCTTTCTCAGCCTGTGTTCTGTTTTTTTCTATATCAGAAAGGACATCCTCAAATCGTATATTATCCTGTGATAAATAACTCTTAGCTTTATGGATTATATAAGGATCAAGGCCCAGTTTCCTGGATATGGCGAAGGCATTACTTTTCCCCGGAACCCCCACAAGAAGCCTGTAAGTCGGGCGAAGCGTCTCAACATCAAACTCACAGCAAGCATTTTGAACATTTTTTGTTGTCATGGCATAGATTTTCAACTCGCTGTAATGGGTGGTTGCCATGGTATGAATACCCCTTTTTGTCAGCCCCTCCAATATAGCCATGGCTAATGCCGCACCCTCCGTAGGGTCGGTTCCTGCCCCCAGCTCGTCAAATAAAACCAGCGAGTTTTCATCGGCATTGTCCAAAATATATACAATATTTTTCATATGTGACGAAAAAGTACTTAATGACTGTTCTATGCTCTGTTCGTCTCCTATATCGGCATAAACGCTTTCAAATATGCCGAATTCACTGCCCTCCTGTGCAGGGATATGAAGGCCTGACTGAAGCATCAGCACAAAGAGACCCACAGTTTTAAGAGTCACTGTTTTCCCTCCGGTGTTAGGTCCGGTAATTACCAATGTGGTGAACTCATAACCCAGTTCGATGTCAATGGGCACAACTTTATGCTTGTCCAAGAGCGGGTGCCTGCCCTGTTTTATTTTGACCTGTCTTTTATCTGTAAGATGGGGGCAAATCCCGTTCATATCCCGTGAAAGTTTCGCCTTGGCGAACATAAAATCCAGCTTAGACAATATTTCAACATTAATACCAAGTTCAACCCTTATTTCAGCCACTTTAGCCGATAATTCCTGCAAGATCCTTTCAATTTCATGCTGCTCCCGGATCAGCAGAGCCTTTATCTCGTTATTTGCTTCAACTACCGCCAGCGGTTCTATAAACACTGTAGCCCCGGATGCTGACATGTCATGGACAAGCCCCGGAACCTGGCTTTTGTATTCCTGTTTTATCGGTATGACATAACGGTCGCCCCTTATAGTTACAACGGCATCCTGCATTATCTTTTTATATTCATTGGAACGGATAATGGATAATAATTTGTCTTTTATTCCATCCTGCTTCTGCCGGATACTCCTTCTTATTGAGAAAAGCTCGGGGCTGGCCCGGTCAGAAATCTCTTCCTCACTGATTATTGCGTTTGATATTGCGTCCTCTACCTGTTTGAACACCTTAATCTGACGGCCTAATTCCAGGGCCATGTTACCTTCCCAATCACAAGGTATGTCATTGGTGAGAAATTGTTTTATAATCCTTCCGCAGCGCAAGACATCACCAATCTTGAGCAGTTCGGGTATGCTCAGAACAGATCCTATTTCGACACGTTTCAAAGCTCCCCTTATATCATGGATTCCCCCGAAAGGCGGGCTTCCCTTCCGCCACAAATATGCTGCAGCATCATTGGTTTCCTTGAGCCTTTCCTGTACTTCAAAAAGTTCCGAGGCAGGCTTTAAATTTTCCACATATGTTCTGCCCAGCGCAGAAACTGTTCTTTCACCGAGCATATTCATTATCTTATGGTATTCAAGAACACGTAATGCCCTGTCGTCCATTATAAATCTCCTTTGTTTAAAACTATATCGTTAATGACATACGTCCCGTCATTCTGCGTATGACTAAGAATCTTGAAAGATCCTTCGACTCCGCTTAGGATGACACCCAATCTGTCATTCTGAGCATCAGCGAAGAATCTTTTGTGTCAGCGTATAAGATCCTTCACTTCACTTCACTTCGTTCCGTTCAGGATGCACTGTTTCCCTTTATTATTATAGTGGTAAAAAGCTGCGGCAATAAACACCGCAGCTAAAATTTATAACCGAGATTAATGATCTTCCCCCTGATAAACAACACTAAGGCTGACACAATACATTATTATCTGTTAAAAACACGCTATGGATTAGGATTTTCGAATTATTGACGCAATTTTCTCAAAATAAAACCTTATCCATCCTGTAAACAACATATCATATAGCACAAATAACACTTGTGATACAATACCCGCAACAATTATCATGGTACCTGAAGTTAATGAATGGGGCAGAAATGTCTTTGTTATACTCCAGGCCGGCCACAGGAAAAGATTAAAAGCGGCAAACTTAAGCAATATCTCCAGCCATGTCTTTCTCAAGGATTCAATATGGTATTTTAATATTGTATATATACCAAAGAATGATACATACGGAAGTATATTGAGTTTCTCAGGGATAACAAGAAAACCCGCGGCACACGTTATCACATAAGATGCCCAGGCCCATTTGGCGCCGGCCTCCAGGATTATAACCGACAGAATGAAGCCGGCTAAAACATAAAAACCCAGTCTTCCTGTTGGAGCAATTGACTCCAAAAATAAAACAATAACAATGAATGCCGACAGAATTCCCGTCAGAGCAATTTTCCGAATATTATAATTTGACTTTTCTTTCTGGTTTCCCATACCTGAACTGTTTTCCAAGACAAAAACCTCGTTCTTGATTATTGTTCAGCAACAGCTTATAAGATCTCCGCCCATGCATTCGCAGAAGGTATCCAAACACCAGAGATTAATACAAAGATTACACATGTCAGGACTTGTGTGATAGCTGTTTCTATAATAATTATTATACCTGTATCCGGCGGATTGCTGATTAAGGTTGTTTAATGCATTTCTGTATTCAAAATTTGAAGGATCCATGTTAACCGCCCTTTGAATACTGCTGTACCCCCGGTCATACCAGCCTCTTCTTAAGAATACAAGCCCCTGCAAATAATACCAGGCTGCATTCCTGTTTTTCATCCTGTCCAGTATTCTCTGGGCCTCGGCTATATTGCCGCTGTTTATATACATCCTTACCTTGTTTTCAAGGTCGGATTCATTTTCATATTGGTATTGATATTGAGTATTATATGAATAGGATCCGGACTGTTGTTGCTGGTATTGCTGTTTGTATGTTCCCTGGGATGCATTGCTGTTATTATAGGATTCCTCATAATCAGGCCTGTATTGATAATTGCCCGCATTTTTCATAAGCTCTTCATAGGCCTCGTTAATTTCCCGCATTTTTTCTTCGGCCAAATCTGCAAGAGGATTATTCTGGTACCTGTCAGGATGATACTTTTTGGCCAGCTCACGGTATGCGCGTTTTATTTCGTCATAGCTGGCTCCTTCTTTTATGCCTAAAACCTTATAGGGATTCTTTTTCATCTTCTATACCTCTTTCTTGCAACACCTTATCTGTTCTGACAATTAACCCTGAATATACTATATTATCGAGTATACCCTTATTCTTTTCAATAGCAAGAAGTGAATACGCTTTTTCTACCTCACTTAATGAATAAGTCAAAGCAAAATTTACCTTCCCCCGTATCGATTCTTTAAAGTCATTAATATTATAGCCTTTAAAGCCATATTGACTTACCAGTGGATTAAAGGAATTATTCTTAACGTCTTTTTCAATATCATTATAGGCATCCAGGAGATAAATCCAGCGACCCAGATTGTAACCCATCCAGCCTAAAGCTTTTCTGTCGTTTTCATCATTGATGCTCTCGCATTCAAAAATATCCCGCATAATGGCGCCAAACTCTTCTGCGACTTCGTCCATCGAATCACATCCCTGCTTTTCAAGAGCGGAAAGCTTCTTCAAATGACTCTCTATTGAGGCGCATTTTTCGGGATGTCTCCTTTTTGCCTTATTAAAAGCTCTTTTTAACGCTAGAACGCCGGTTCCCCCCATTACATTCTTTTCATCGTTCCATTTGTCCTCCAAATTATAATACATTAAAATAATATTCATGTCTGACGCATATTCCGCAAAATCATTGGAAAATATAATAAAACGTTTTTTTAAGGGATGAACAATGCATCTTTGTATTTTGCCGCTGATGGGAAGAGAGTTTAACGAGTCCAGGAGAACATATAGAAACGCGAGGTCATAATTCAGGGTGAGTCGTGAAAACTGACCATAACGACGTCCAAGAGTCTTGCACAAGCTGCAGTAGTATCCCCGAAACACATCATACTCACGAATTTTTAATTCCGGTTTATCCGGTTCAACATAACCAAACATTAAGCAACCTCAATTCAACTTGGATGGTTATTCGGACTTTTTCTCTTCTTTAACCTTTTCAAAACTAATTCCCTGAACATGGATATTAATGGAAGAGACATTCATGCCTGTCATGCTTTCCACTGCGGATTTAACGCGTTCCTGGATTCTCCATGCAACTTCAGGTATACGGGCTCCGTATTCGACCAGGATAAAAAAGTCTATTGTCACGTTACTTCCGTCTATTTCCACTTTAACACCTTTAGTAGGATTTTTACGGCCTAAAACAGAGGAAATGTTCTCAGACAGATTCGGATTCATACCTGCCACGCCTTCAATTTCGCTGGCAACAGTATGGGCTATAACTGTAATTACATCAGCGCTGATCTTTATCTCGCCAGCAACGTCCTGCTCAATTTCGTTTACTTTTTTCTCGGACATAACCGCTTTACCTCCCATTTCCCCTATATAATAAAAATCATATAATGTGATGATTTATAACATTATATCATTTTGTTCTCTTTTAATGCAACTTCACAAGAAACTCCCATATATCTTATGCCTTTAGGAATCGCAGTATAATGTATAACTGAGTTGTTTCAAGGATAAAACCGATTTTCAAAACTGGACTTTTCAATCATTTTAAAAGTACATATACCTGATATAAAAATCTTTGAAATCTTTATCGGTTGAAAGGCTGATTCCTTCGGCCGTTGATATTATTCTTCCCGTCTTTGCGGAGAATCAGGAAATGTGAGATACTTCCGCGCGCCGGCCAATGAACTGTTATCTATACCGGATTATCACCAAGACAACACCGTTAGGAACAAATTGCCATTAATTTTGTCGCAAAAATAAAATTTAGTCCACAAGCAATTTTATCTTGAAAACCGAATAAGTATTCTATATGTCAATTTGTATTCAACGGAAAAAGTATGAAGAATAAGAACATCCTGATATTTAT
>JAAYFU010000077.1 GCA_012728095.1 Clostridiaceae bacterium | reverse complement strand
TTGCCAGAAGCTTTGAAAACAATAGCAAAGTTAAGTTGTATGCAAAACTTCCCGGCTGGTTTACCATACCCACTCCCTTAGGCAGTTATAATCCTGACTGGGCTGTACTAATTGATGCGGACGGCAGGGAAAAACTGTACTTTGTACTGGAAACCAAAGCTGATACTATGTTTGATGCTTTGAGACCAACGGAAAGAGCTAAAATTGAATGCGGGAAGAAACACTTTGAGGCTTTAGGTACTGAAGTAACCTTTGAAGACATAGATAGTTTCGAAGAATTCATGGAGGAGAAAGTGGCAGTAAAATAGATCTAGACTGACACTGCCTTGCTTGATAAAACGTATGTGATGAATTTTTGTAGTATTGTTGAAATAAATATTATTTATTATTTATTGTAATTATGATGGAGGTTTCAATATGAAAAAACTATCTTTTCTGTTGGCAATTATTATGTTGACAACTGTTTTTGCCTCTTGTACGGCTAAAGAATATGAGAATTTTCAGGAACTTAATAGCGGTTCAAAGATACAGCGGGGGAATATAATTTATTCCTTTTATGGCGCGTTGCCGGATTATTCGCTCATAGGCAGGCAAATAGGAATAGTCGATGGTGATAAAAAGCATAAAATATTTGAGGTAAAAGGTTTTTCATCCGATGAATGGATTATTGAATATTATGATGTAATTATGTCAGTTCATACTTTATATAAAGCTGATACAGTAACTGAAATACCTGATGAATTTAAATAATACAATAAATACATATATATTTTAATGGAGCTTATACAATAACCCGCGGTAGACGTTGGTATTTCACCGTTTGCTGCGGGTTTTTTATTGAAATAAACTAATTTAACCTATGATATTTCGGCGAGGAAATTATTGATTGCTGCTTTTACTGGTTGTGTTTTAATTACACTGATATATAAGGATCTGGGATACTCTGTTTCGGAAATGTACTTTTAGCCGGGAAACGAACTATACATAGCAATAGGATTTCTGTTACAGGCGTGAGTTATGAATAGATTTCTTATTGCTATACTGGCATTATCGGTTTTCCCTTTCAATGTTTCATCTTTTCCTGTTACCAATAATCAGGACAAAATCAATATAACAGCTTCAAGGATTTCACAGGAAGATCCATTATTCTTGACTGATTTGACAACTGTGAGCACGGAAAAAGCTATGCCAGATCCATTGCCTAAAATCGAAACTATTATCCTTTCCTTTGCAGGCGACTGTACCATAGGCAGCGATGAAAGCTACAGGGGATACACTTTTCATAAAGTATACAGGGAGGTAAAAGACCCGGCTTACTTTTTCAGTGGGGCAAAAAGTATTTTTTCTAATGATGATTATACACTTGTCAATCTAGAAGGGGTTTTTACCAACGAAAACAGGAAGGCGGAAAAAGAATTCCGGTACAAGGGACCTCCCGAATACTGCGAAATTCTAAAAGCAGGCAGTATTGAAGGCGTTACCCTTGCCAATAATCATACCCTGGACTATTTGCAAAGCGGGTATGACGAAACGATAAAAACACTTAACGAATGGGGTATCGATTATACAGATGAAGATGTGTATATCATTAAGGAAATAAAGGGCGCTAAAATTGGCTTTTTGGGTTATAGAGGCTGGTCCCATGAAAAAAAGTCCAATCAGCTTTTGGTCAGGCATGTGAAACAAATGCGGGAACAGGGAGTTAATTTTATTGTGGTGAATTACCACTGGGGAGATATGTACAGTTACAAACCCAATGCACAGCAAAAGTCCATGGCACGTTTCGCTATTGACAACGGAGCGGATCTGGTTATAGGGCACCATCCTCATGTTCTGCAGGGGATGGAAGTTTACAAGGGAAAGAGCATTGTTTACAGCCTGGGGAATTTTTGTTACGGCGGGAAAATGAACCCCGAGGATAAAGATACAATTATATTTCAGCAATTAATAACTTTTAATATAACAGAAAATAGAATTGTAGGAACGGAAAGCAGGATTATCCCTGCCCGCATATCATCGCGAACGGACATAAACGATTTTAGACCGGTAATAGCCAGGGGAGATGAGGCAGAGCGTATTTTGCAGAAAATTAAAGCTTTAAGCGAAGATTTAAACTGATATTAAGTCCGGCATGGCTTAAGTATTCCGTTTTTATAAATCCGTTTGTTTCTACATAAAAACTGTCGAAATAGTGCTAACCCTTAATTGACAGTGAAAACAAATTTGGTACAATAGATGAGTGTAGATTTAAACAGCGGAGGGACAAAAATGAGAGAATACTATGAAATTAAAATTGCCGGATTGACAAGGCGACTTCCTCTTTGCCCAATAAATGAAAATTTGTATATCGGCGCATTTATATTGTTTGGTGATGTAGAGCTTACTGTGGCATGCGCTAAAGAATTGCTTAAGAAGGCTCCGGAGTACGATGTGATGATTACGGCCGAAAGCAAGGGAATTCCGCTTGTTTACGAAATGACAAAACAGGCCGGTTTAAATAAATATCTTTTGGCAAGAAAGTCCGCCAAGCTCTATATGAAAGACGTTGTCAAAGTTGACGTGCAGTCGATAACAACAGCAAGATTACAATCCCTGTATATTGACAGGGAAGATGCCGAATATATGAAGGGCAAAAGGGTTCTTATCGTGGACGATGTAATAAGCACCGGCGAGTCAGTCAAGGCTGTAGAAAAACTGGTACAGGAGTCAGGCGGCATAGTTGCCGGACGAATGGCAATACTGGCCGAAGGCGACGCAAACAAGAGAGACGATATTATTTACCTGGAGCATCTGCCGCTGTTCGACAAAAATGGGAATATAATTGAATAAAAGTACTTTAAGCCGCTTTAAAGAGCGGCTTTTTTAAATATGTGATAAAATAATTCCAAACGATAGTAAAATATGTATGCGAAGGACATGGAATATGACTCTGAAAGAATTGTTGAAATACGAAGAGATAATTATTCAATGCCATGATAACCCGGATGCGGATGCTATAGGCTCAGGATTTGCTCTGTATACTTTCTTTAAAGAAGAGGGAAAGAAGGTAAGGCTGGTTTATAGCGGCAAAGCTAAGATTACAAAACCTAATCTTGTTATCCTGTTAAAGGAATTGTCAATACCTCTTGAATACATGGAAGAAACTGATATTTCCGGGGTGCTCATTACTGTGGATTGCCAGTACGGTGCCGGCAATGTAAAGAAATTTAAGGCCGACAACGTGGCAATTATAGACCATCACCGTCAGGAGATCACTAATGTTCCTCTAAGTGAAATAAGGTATTATTTGGGAAGTTGCTCCACATTAGTATGGCAGATGCTGGAGGAAGAGGGTTTTTCGGTCAATAGATACCCTAATATTGCGACAGCTCTTTACTACGGATTGTTAACCGATACGAACAACTTTACGGAGCTAAATCACCCATTTGACAGGGATATGAAAGATACGCTGGCCTATGATCTGAATCTGATAAGAAAGCTAAAATACTCGAATTTAACCATAGATGAGCTCAAGATTGCGGGGATGGCCCTGTTAGGAAATTCGTACGATTCAGTCGACAGGTTTTCCCTTGTCAAAACCCAGCCGTGTGATCCCAATATTTTAGGATTCATAGGAGATTTGGCTATACAGGTTGATTCTGTTGATGTCTGCGTTGTATATTTTGAAGCCGATACAGGCATAAAGTTTTCGGTTCGAAGTTGTGTACGGGAAGTCATGGCCTGTGAGCTGGCCGAGTATATATCCGAAGGTATTGGTTCGGGCGGAGGCCACAATGACAAGGCCGGAGGCTTTATTTTCAAAAGTGAGTTAAACCGTTGTTATCCTGGTAAAAACGCTGACCAGTATTTGCTGGCCCGACTGAAAGAGTATTATGAAAACTTCACGGTAATTGACTGCATGATTGACAAGCCTGATTTAACGAATATGGAAATATACAAAAAACGTCCTTTGGTACAGGGTTATGTGAAATGTACCGATATCTTTAAGAAAGGAACGCCTGTTATAATCAGAACGCTGCGATGCGATATGGATAATTTGCTTTCGGATGATGACCTTTACATTGTTATAGGAATCAAGGGAGATGTCCACCCCATTCTAAAGGACAAGTTTTTTAAATGGTATGAGGCGACTGATGAGCCATTCGATATTGAAACCCCGTATTTTCCCCATATTATTGATAAGAATACCGGGAGTATTGTTGACTTGAAACCTTATGCAAAAAAATGCGTATCCACCGGAGAAGTTTATATTTATGCAAAACCTTTATCAAAGACAACAAAGCTGTTCACCTTATGGGACAGGGATACGTATATGCTGGGGAAGCCCGGAGATTACCTGGCAGTACGCGAAGATGACGAAAATGATGCCTATATTGTCAGCAAGGACATTTTTGAATTGACGTATAAAAAATAGTATTGTATTATTATACATCATGATGTATAATAATACATATGTTATGGAAAGTGACGGTGGATAATATGAAGCATTTGTTGTGTTTAAGTCAATGGACCAGCGAAGAGATCATTGAAACTTTAAAACTGGCTGATAAGCTGAAATATGAAAACAAGCACGGTATCAGACACAATCACCTTTTGAAAGGCAAATCCCTGGGCTTGATTTTCAGCAAGTCTTCCACCAGGACCAGGGTTTCTTTTGAAGTAGCCATGTACCAGTTAGGCGGATACACCATGTTTTTAAGCACCAACGATATCCAGCTTGGCCGGGGAGAAACTGTTTCGGATACTGCAAAAACCCTGTCCAGGTACATTGACGGAATCATGATAAGGACATATAAACAAAGCGATGTGGAAGAACTGGCTGCATACGGAACCATACCGATTATAAACGGGCTTACAGACAGCCAGCATCCCTGCCAGGTCCTGGCCGATCTTCAGACAATAAAAGAATACAAGGGCAAATTCAAGGGACTGAAACTGGGTTATGTAGGCGATGGAAATAATGTGGCCAACTCACTGCTTATAGGATGCGCCAAGGTAGGCATGGACATAACGGTGGCAACACCCAAAGGCTATGAATGTGACGAAAAATCTGTAGAGCTTGCAAAAGAAGCTGCAGCCCAGACAGGAGCCACTATAATTACCTGCCATGATCCCATTGAGGCGGTCAAAGATGCCGATGTGGTTTATACCGACACATGGGTCAGCATGGGAATGGAATCGGAAAAAGAAGAAAGACTCAAGGTCTTTTTGCCCTACCAGGTCAATAAGGAACTCATGCAAAAGGCGAAGAAAGATGCGATATTTATGCATTGTCTGCCTGCCTACAGGGGTTTTGAGGTAACCGCCGATGTTATTGACGGCCCGCAGTCGGTAGTGTTCGATGAAGCCGAAAACAGGCTTCATGCTCAAAAGGCCGTACTTGTAAAACTTATGGGGTGATTGAAATGTCCTGTCAGTTAACTATCAGGCGCGCAACTGTTGAGGACGCGCCTTATATTTTTTCCATAATACAAAAAGCGTTTAAAGAATACAGCAAAATGATAGGTCAAACTAACCTGGAGGCTTTGTCCGAGACCGTGGAGGATATCGCAAAGGCCATTCAAACCAAGACTGTTTTTGTAGCGGTCATGAACGGTAATATCGTGGGGACTGTAAGGCTCAGCATTGACGGGGACGAAGCGTACCTCAGCAGGTTTGCCGTAGACAGCGACAGTCAGAATACCGGAATCGGAAAATCCCTTATGAATGAAGTAGACGCTTATCTTAAAAAAATGAACGTAAAAAAAGTTACACTTCATACATCATCAAAACACGATGTTCTAATGCGCTTCTATTATGGCATTGGCTTTTACGTGGAAGCAATTGAAACCGACAGGGGCTATCTCAGGGCGCGCATGGTGAAAGAATACCGTTAAAACAGTAAAAAGTCAGGGACTGA
>JAAYFU010000076.1 GCA_012728095.1 Clostridiaceae bacterium | reverse complement strand
TATTATGGAAAACACGTATTTGCTTAAAACAATATCTTTTCTTGTATAAGGCATGGTCAAAGCATAATGATCCCATTTGCTTTTTTCATCCCATCCCATTCCGCTAATCGGCAACATGGACATAAAAATCACTGAAAAACCCGCAAAAAAGTACCCGCTTCCGGTAATGGCCATAATACAATATGCTAAAGCCAAGAGAATCATAAACTTACCCTGGTTCCATATAACGAGCCATTCTTTAATCAAAAGCGCTTTCATCTTTATATACCCTCCCTGGCAATAAAAACGATTATATCTTCAATGCTTGCCCTGTCGACAGGCATTGATGAAGGAATCATTGAAGTTTCAACCAGCGCTTCAATACTGTAATTATTTTTTCTTACACCATGAACCGCCTTAGGATCAATTGCCTCAAAATCAGCGGCGCTGCATCTTAATATCCCATACTTTTCAAGTAATTTATCCTTTTCTTCACAGAACAAAAGCCTGCCTTTATGAAGAAATGCAATATAATCGCACAATTTTTCCAGGTCGCTTACAATATGTGAAGAAATCAGTATGGAATTATCTTCATGCCTTGTAAAGTCATAAAGAATAATTAATAATTCATCCCGGGCAATGGGGTCAAGTCCGCTGGTAGCTTCGTCCAGTATCAATAGCTTCGCTTCATGTGACAGCGCCACGCAAATAGCCAGCTTCATCTTCATGCCTCTTGAGAAATCCTTGAATGCCTTATTCTCTGGCAGAGATAATTTTTTGACATATTCATAAAACAGATCCTGGTTCCACCTCTTATAGGTGTTTTTCATCACGAGATTAACATGTTTTACAGTGAAACTATCGGGAAAGTAAGCCTGGTCCAGCACAACACCTATATATTCTTTTCTTTCTTTAAAGTTTATATGATTATCCTTTCCAAGAACTTCAATGCTACCGCTGTCCCTCTTGATAGTATCTAGTATCAGTTTAATAGTTGTGGTTTTCCCTGCGCCGTTTTCACCTATTAAACCCATAATACATCCTTTTGGCAAAGTTAAACTGATATTATCCAACTTAAATCCTTTGTAAGTCTTCGTAAGATTCTTTATTACCAGGGCATTCATGTACTTCATTCTCCTTTTATTATTATCTCAAACATTTCCATTAGCTCTTCATTGCTTATATTGCACAATGCTGCTAACTCGGATATTTTTTGCATATAATCCTCGATTTTCTTAAGATTTTCCTCACGTATCAGCTCAAAATTCTTTTCGGCAACAAAACAGCCTTTAGCAGGGACAGTATAAATGAAACCATCCCTTTCAAGTTCGTCATAAGCCCTTTTTGTCGTAATTACACTTATTCTTAAATCTTTTGCAAGATTCCTGATGGAAGGCAACGCTTCGCCTTCCTTGAGCTTTCCCGATATTATCTGGTTTTTTATCTGTGTATAAATCTGATTATATATTGGCTGATTGCTTGAATTTCTTATAATAATATCCAGTAATATCACTTCCTTTTTATTACTGTTTATATACAGTATATACAGTAATAACAGTAATGTCAATATAAATTTTAAAAAAGAAATAACAGTACTTTTCGGTGACAACAAAACAGGACATATCCGCCGGTAATACCGGGCGATATGTCCTGTTTAGCTTAAGTTCATGATTTATGATTTTTTATTTTCTCGGGTTATTTACCTGGGCCTGTGCTGCTGCAAGACGAGCAATAGGAACACGATACGGTGAACATGATACATAATCCAACCCAACCCTGTGGCAGAAGTCGATTGATGAAGGATCTCCGCCGTGCTCGCCGCAGATACCCAGTTTAATATCGGGACGGGTCTTCTTCCCTAATTGAACAGCCGTTTCAATCAATCTGCCTACACCTGTTTGATCAAGCTTAGCAAACGGATCGGATTCATATATCTTCTTTGCATAGTAATCTTCCAGGAACTTGCCTGCGTCATCACGAGAGAATCCGAATGTCATTTGTGTAAGGTCATTGGTACCGAAGGAGAAGAATTCTGCTTCTCTGGCAATCTCATCGGCCGTTAATGCAGCCCTCGGAATCTCGATCATGGTTCCGACCTTGTAGTTAAGCTCAACTCCGGCTTTCTTGATAATCTCGTCGGCTGTTTTTACAACAACATTTTTAACATACTTTAATTCTTCAACATCTCCAACCAGAGGAATCATAATTTCCGGTGTTACATTCATGCCTTCCTTGTTTACGTTGATGGCAGCTTCTATGACAGCCCTGGTCTGCATTTCAGCAATTTCAGGATAAGATACCGCCAGACGGCATCCACGATGACCCATCATCGGGTTAAACTCGTGCAGGCTGTCTACAATAGCCTTGAGCTCATCAAAGCTCATGCCCATTTCATCTGCAAGATTCTTGATGTCTTCGTCTTCCTGGGGAAGGAATTCATGAAGAGGAGGATCCAAGTAACGAATGGTAACGGGATATCCCTTCATTTCGCGGAAAAGGCCTTCAAAGTCGGCTCTTTGCATTGGAAGCAGCTTATCAAGGGCCTTTCTTCTTTGTTCCTCGGTACGGGCAACAATCATTTCACGCATTGCCTTAATTCTATCGCCTTCAAAGAACATGTGCTCGGTACGGCACAGTCCGATTCCTTCAGCACCGAATTTATATGCCTGAGCCGCATCATGAGGAGTATCGGCATTTGTTCTTACCTTCAGTACTCTTATTTCGTCAGCCCATTGCATAAACTTTCCAAAATATCCCGTAAGTTCAGGAGCTACTGTAGGCAATTGACCTGCATATACGTTACCGGTAGAACCGTCAAGAGAAATCCAGTCGCCTTCTTTATATACATTTCCGGCCGCATCAGTAAATATCTTGCCGACTTCATCGATTCTCAGCTCACCGCAACCGGCTACACAGCATCTTCCCATACCACGGGCAACAACAGCTGCGTGGGAGGTCATTCCGCCGCGGGCGGTCAAAAATCCCTGAGAAACATGCATACCTTCGATATCTTCCGGGGATGTTTCAACACGTACAAGAATTATATTCTTTTCACCGCTGTTAAAGGCCTTTATAGCATCTTCGGCAGTAAAGTATATTTTACCCGTTGCGGCTCCGGGTGAAGCAGGCAATCCCTTGGCAATAGGTTTGGCAGCTTTTAAAGCTTTGGCTTCAAAAGTCGGATGGAGCAATGAATCTAGTTGTTTCGGATCAACTTTCAAAATTGCTTCTTCCTTTGTAATCATTCCTTCTTCAACCAAGTCAACGGCTATCTTTAAAGCGGCTTGAGCAGTACGTTTGCCGTTTCTGGTCTGAAGCATGAATAATTTGCCGCGTTCAATCGTAAACTCCATATCCTGCATGTCACGATAATGTTTTTCAAGGATATCGGCTATCTTAACAAACTGCTCATATGCAGCAGGATTAGTCTCCTTAAGCTGATCAATGGACTGGGGAGTACGGATACCTGCGACAACATCCTCTCCCTGTGCATTCATAAGGAATTCGCCATAGAGCTTCTTCTCACCGGTTGACGGATTACGGGTAAAGGCAACACCTGTACCGGAATCTTCGCCCATATTGCCGTAAACCATTTCCTGCACGTTGACAGCGGTACCCCAATCACTGGGAATATCGTTCATACGGCGATAGTAAATAGCACGGGGATTGTTCCATGAACGGAATACTGCTTCTACGGCCTTTATAAGCTGTTCTTTGGGATCCTGAGGGAATTCTGTTCCAATCTCTTTCTTATACAGTTCTTTGTACTGTTTGACAAGTTCTTTCAAATCATCAGCGTCTAATTCGGTATCCAGCTTAACGCCTTTATTCTTCTTCATTTCTTCCAGCAGATGTTCAAATTTATTCTTTTCAATTCCCATAACAACATCGCTGAACATGTGAATAAACCTTCTATAGCTGTCATACGCGAATCTCGGATTATTGGTAAGCTTTGCAAGGCCTTCAACAACAACGTCATTAAGACCCAGATTGAGAATAGTGTCCATCATGCCTGGCATTGACGCTCTTGCACCGGAACGAACAGATACCAATAACGGATTATCAGGATTACCGAACTGCTTTTCTACTATCTGCTCCATTTTAGCCAGATATTCATAGATTTGGTCCTCAATATCCTTCTCAATTTTTTCCCCGTCATTATAATATCTTGTGCATGCCTCGGTTGTAATTGTAAAACCTCTGGGCACAGGCAGTCCAAGGCCAGTCATTTCGGCAAGGTTTGCGCCCTTTCCGCCGAGTAAATTTCTCATTGAAGCATTACCTTCACTAAAAAGATATACGTATTTTGCCATCCATTCTACCTCCTGATCATATTTAATACAGCATTTCATGCCATGTTTTGCTAGAAGACTATCTTTTCCTTAAAATACTCATTTAATTCCTTAATTGGTATTCTTACCTGTTGCATTGTATCACGTTCTCGTATGGTTACGCAATCATCTTCTAAAGAGTCGAAATCAAAAGTTACACAATAAGGTGTTCCTATCTCATCCTGCCTTCTATATCTCTTCCCGATTGAACCAGTTTCATCAAATTCACACACAAAGTCCTTACAGAGGGACTCATAAATCTTGAAAGCTTCATCGGAGAGCTTCTTTGACAGTGGCAGAACCGCAACTTTCACAGGCGCAAGATACGGGTGAAGCCTTAATACGGTTCTTACGTCTCCTTCACCGATTTCTTCCTCATCATAGGCATCACACAAAAAGGCCAATGCCACACGATCTGCTCCTAATGACGGCTCAACGCAATATGGGATGTATTTTTCATTTTTTACAGGGTCAAAATATGACAAATCCTCTTTTGAATGTTCCATATGCTGCTTTAAGTCAAAATCGGTACGATCGGCGATTCCCCAAAGCTCGCCCCATCCGAAAGGAAATTTATATTCTATGTCGGTAGTGGCATTGCTGTAATGAGACAATTCTTCCTTGGAATGATCACGCATCCTGATATTTTCTTCTTTCATACCAAGACTTAAAAGCCAATTCTTGCAAAAATCCTTCCAGTAATTGAACCACTCTAAATCGGTTCCCGGTTCACAGAAAAACTCCAGTTCCATTTGCTCGAATTCTCTTGTCCTGAACGTAAAGTTACCGGGAGTAATTTCATTTCTGAATGATTTACCTATTTGGCCTATACCAAAAGGTATCTTTTTACGGGTAGTTCTCTGCACATTCTTGAAATTGACAAATATGCCCTGAGCAGTTTCAGGCCGAAGATATATTTCACTTTTTGAATCCTCTGTAACACCCTGGAAAGTCTTAAACATGAGATTAAATTTTCTTATATCGGTGAAATCATGCCCGCCGCAATTGGGGCACGGAATATTCTTTTCTTTTATATAAGCTGTCATTTCAGCATTCGATAAACCGTCCACAATCATTTCAATATTATTTTCCTTGTTAAAATCCTCTATAAGTTTATCTGCCCTGTGTCTTGTTTTACATTGCCTGCAATCAATAAGAGGATCTGAAAAACCGGCTACATGTCCCGAAGCAACCCATACCTGCGGATTCATCAGGATAGCGCAGTCAACCCCCACATTATAGGGGCTTTCCTGGATAAACTTTTTCCACCAGGCTCTCTTTATGTTATTTTTGAACTCAACACCCAACGGGCCATAATCCCAGGTGTTAGCAAGCCCGTCATATATTTCTGATCCCTGAAAAATAAAGCCGCGGTTTTTACACAGCGCGACCACCTTGTCCATGGTTTTTTCGAACTGCATTTATTAATCCTCCTGCGTGTTACTATTAATTTTTCAAATTTGATCTTCGGTACTGTTAATTGAAGTCTCAACCATATTGTCATGGGTTGGCGGCTGTCTTTTGATGCGGTGATAAGTAATTTTACCCTCGTTTATTTCATTAATGGCAATGGTTACATCTTTGTCAGTCGCTGTATCTGTAAGCCTTTGCGCCCCGTTTGTCAGCATGCGGGCGCGTTTCGCCACTAAAATCGCCAGCGTATACCGACTGTCTACCTTTTCAAGTAAAGAAGACATAGGCGGATAAATCATTATATCAACTCCTTAAATATTCTTAAATCTATTTATCAAGGACTGATTTCTTTTTGTTCGCATCTGCTCAGCCTGTATTATGCTGAAAAACCTTTCTGTCGCATTATCAATACAATCATTCAAAATTAAGTAATCATATTCCTCTAAATATTTGAATTCTTCTTTTGCCCTTGCAAGTCTTCGTGTTATGGCCTCCTCGGTGTCTGTTCCTCTTCCCCTGAGTCTTTTCTCAAGCTCTTCAAAATCCGGCGGTATAACAAAACAGAGAACGCAATCAGGGAATAGGCGTTTAACGTTAAGCGCACCGTCAACTTCTATTTCCAATATGACCACATTCCCTTTTTTTATCTCATCGCAAACGAAATCCCTGGGAGTCCCGTAGTAATTTCCACAGTATTCCACCCATTCGATTAATTCATTATTTTTTATCATTTCTTCAAATTGTTCTCTGGTTTTATAATAGTAGCTTTTGCCTTCACTTTCGTTTGGTCTTGGACTCCGGGATGTTGCTGAAACCGATAAAACGAACCTTGGATCTTTTTCCAGCATCTTCCGCACTATAGTACCCTTGCCTACACCCGCTGGTCCGGATATTACGACAAGTAATCCCGGATTCATATATCTGCCTCCCGTTCGGGCTTTATCTTTTTCGGGGTCTCGCCTGTCGAGTTATCGTCAATACCCTGCATCCTGCTTGCGACTGTTTCAGGTTGAAGGGCAGATAAAATAACGTGATCGCTGTCAGTAATGATAACGGCACGTGTTCTTCTGCCATAGGTGGCATCTATTAATACTCCCCGTTCTCTTCCTTCTTGAATAATTCGCTTTATAGGCGCTGATTCAGGACTAACGATAGCAAGTATTTTATTTGCTGAAACCATATTCCCGAATCCAACATTTATTAGTTTCATTAGCGCCCCCTCCTTCATTAATTATTCAATATTCTGTATTTGCTCCCTTAGCTTCTCAATTTCGCTCTTAAGCTCCACCACATTGCGTGTAATATCGATATTGCCGGCTTTTGAACCTATAGTGTTTACTTCCCTGTTCATTTCCTGGATAAGAAAATCAGCCTTTTTACCAACAGGGCTGCCGGCCTCCAGCATTTCTCTCATTTGGATTATATGACTCTTTAATCTGACAAGCTCTTCATCAATACTGCATTTATCGGCAAACAGGGCAACCTCGGTAGCGATCCGAATCGGATCAACCCTCTGTATGTCAATCAGCTCGTTAAGCCTCATTTCAAGTTTTTCCTTGTATTCTTTTACTACAAGAGGCGCTTTTTCCTTAATTTTTTCGATATAATCCTCTATATTCGACAGGTTTGCCAGAAGGCTTTCCTTAAGTTTCTCCCCTTCACGGGTCCGCATTTGCACAAGCTCATCAAGAGCAATGTTAAAGGCCTTCTCCAATACTTTACCGACTTCTTCGTTATTCTCCTGTTTCTCAACTCTCAGGATATCGGGAAAACGAGCCAGGGATGTCGCCGATATATCATCTCTTAGACCAAGCTCGTCTGAAATTTTTCTCAATGCATCATAATAAGCTTTAGCAAGTCCTTCGTCAAGTATTACCTCTTGAAAATCAGAGGATTTATTATCGTAAGTTATGTAGATATCAATCTTTCCTCTTTGAATTTTTGCCGAAACAAGAGAACGAATCATATCTTCAAAGGCTGAAAGTTGTTTCGGCATTTTTAGAAAGATATCGATATATCGATGATTTACGGTTTTTATCTCAATTGTAAAACTGATATCGTTTTCGGTATATTCACAATGGCCAAAGCCGGTCATACTTCTAAGCATTTAGAACATATACTCCTTATTAATACATAAAAAACTTGTTAATCCATAGCAAGTACGTTCTTAATTGACTGATACACTCTTGATTTATCGAACGGCTTGACAACAAAATCTTTCGCTCCAAGTTTTATAGCTTCTATAACCATTGATTGCTGTCCCATAGCCGAGACCATTATAATACGCGTTTTGGGGCTAACTTTAAGAATTTCTTTGACAGCCTGTATACCGTCCATTTCGGGCATAGTTATATCCAAGGTCAAAATATCCGGTTGACACTTCTTAGCAACCTCAATAGCCTCACGGCCATTTGAGGCTTCACCGACAACCTCATACTCTTCGTACTGCTCAATAATCTTTCTTAACAGAGTTCTAATGAAAAGCGCATCATCGGTAATTACAAATGTAACCTTTTTCATAGATTCATTTCACCCATCTCGTACATAATTATTGAAAGGACAGAAATACTAGCTGTCTCTGCTCTTAGAATCCGTTTTCCCAAACCTACTATATTGTAACCTAAGTTCCTGCAGTTTTCCACTTCCTGATATGTAAAACCGCCTTCCGGTCCGACAAATAACGCAATATTCTCAATCTTATTAATATTATAACATTTCAATGTTTCTTTCAAACATTTTTTTTCTTCATTCTCATACAGTACCAAAACTGCTTCGGATGATTCAGCCACAATCAAGGCTTCATCAAAAGAAACAGGTTCCGTGACCTCCGGCACATAGGCTCTGCGGCATTGTTTGGCGGCTTCCCTGGATATCCTTGACCAACGTTCTGTTTTTCTTTGGCAGTCTTTTTTATCAAGCTTGACTACTGTTCTGTTTGTTATAACGGGAATAATTCTGTAGACTCCCAACTCCACTCCCTTTTGTATGATAAGATCCATTTTTTCGCCTTTCGGCAGCCCCTGGAACAGGGTTACGCGTACTTTTGGTTCCGTATCGCTTTGAAAGGCATTCTTGATTTCGGCGATTGCCCTTGATTTTTCAACAGAAAGAATATCCGCCTCATATTCGATGCCGCTGCCGTCAAATACATTTATACTGTCACCGGGCTTAAGTCTGAGAACCTGCCGTAAATGTTTAAAATCATCGCCTTCCAATGTTATAATATTATCCCGGATATTTTCGGGAGAGACTATAAACCTATGCACGAAAAGCCAACGCCTCCCACTCTCCCATATTAAGCTCATCAATGAGAATAAAGCCCAAGTCGGAATATTTGCTTTTAACTTCGGCTTTTCTGTCTTTTATGATTCCCGAAAGTATGATATATGTCCCATTTTTTGCATATTTCTTAATATCCCTTGATATTTCCAGGATAACATCGGCAATTATATTAATAAATATCAGATCAAAGGTTTCTTCAGGCACATCATTCAACGTGCCCCGTATCACCTTAATTTTATTTGTTTCGCCATTTCTCTGCACATTTTGCCTGGCTGTCTTTACCGCCGCTTCGTCAATATCCACTGCCAAAACTGATAACGCTCCCAGCTTTGCGGCCAAAATTCCCAATATAGCCGTTCCGCAGCCAAGATCCAAAACCTTGTCGTTTCCCCTTAAATATTTTTCACCCAGGACGGCGCACATTTTTGTTGTTTCATGGGTACCTGTGCCAAAGGCCATTCCCGGATCCATTTCAATAACCAGCTCGTCTTCCCGGGGAACATATTCTTCCCAGCTTGGCTTAATCACTATTTTTTCAGTTATCTTAAAAGGCTTAAAATATTGCTTCCACGAGTCTTTCCATTCGGAATCGTCCCGCAGGGTATAGCTTATTTCTCCGGGACCTATGCTAATTTTATCAGAAATGTTGTTAAGGGTTTGCTTAAGTTCTTCAGATATGATTTGAGGATCTGATTCATCTGGAAAATAAGCCTTTATAATTATATCAGTTCCGTATTTATCCAAAAGTCCGTCATCGGCATAATCAAGATACCTGTTACTTTCAAGTGCCTGACGAAATGCTATGGGGTCAACCATTTCAGTACCGTTTGCCCCCATGCTCATAAGTTTATCGCAAATAACCTCGGATGCTTCCTGCGTTGTTCTGACCGAAACTTCAATCCATTTCATATAATACCTGCTTTCACTCTTTAAATAAATCCTTTACCTTCTCGAAAAAGCCTTTCTTTTGCTCAAGGCCTTCATCTCCGCTTATTTCAGCGAATTGACGCAATAGCTCTTTTTGTTTTTGAGTAAGTTTTGTGGGAACTTCCACATTAACACGGATATACTGATCACCCCTTGAGTTGCTTCTCAGCCGCTTTATTCCTCTTCCTTTCAATTTAAAAACAGTCGAGGTCTGGGTTCCTTCAGGGATGGTATATTTTATTATGCCATCGAGAGTGGGAACGTCGATTTCGCCCCCTAAAGCCGCCTGGGTAAAAGATATCGGAACATCACAAACAACATCATATCCTTCGCGTTTGAATATCGGGTGCGGCTTGATATGTATTACCACATATAAATCACCTGCCGGACCTCCTCTTAAACCTGACTCACCTTCCCCTTTAAGTGATATTGTTTGACCGTCATCGATTCCGGCCGGAATATTCAGACTTATTCTCGATTTCTTTGATACCCGTGCCTTGCCATTGCATGTTTCACAAGGATGGGTTATTATTTTACCTTCGCCGTTGCAGACATCACAGGTCTTTACGTTGACAAACTGTCCGAATGGTGTTGCCTGCGAATAACGGATTTGTCCGGTTCCATGGCACCGTTTGCAGTTTTCCGGATAGGTTCCGGCCTTTGCGCCGGTCCCGTTGCATGTTGTACAGGTTTGCAGTCTTGTTACGGGAATCTCCTTTGTTACACCAAATGCGGCTTCTTCGAAAGTAATATCTATTGAATACTGGATGTCTCTGCCCCGGACAGGTCCGTAACCTCCACTTCTCCTGCTCCTTCCGAAGGCACTTCCCATAAAGGTTTCAAAAAGATCATCCAATCCGCCGAAGCCAAAATCAAACCCGCTAAAACCATTCCCTGCGCCATCAAAGGCAGCATGTCCGAAACGGTCGTAGTTGGCTCGTTTTTGTTCGTCAATTAACACACTGTAGGCTTCGTTAATTTCCTTAAACTTTGCTTCTGCATCTTCATCACCGGGATTCACATCCGGGTGATATTGTTTAGCCAGCTTTCTGTATGCCTTCTTTATATCTTCAGAGGTCGCCTGTCTTGACACGCCAAGCACCTCGTAATAATCCCTCTTTTCAGCCAAAGATTAACCCTCCAAAACAGCATTCAAACTACAAACACGGAACGGTAGATGTCTGTGCAAGGATGAGGTCATTATTCCACCAATGCCAGACAAATACCGTTCCGATCTGATATTAGCATAAAGTTTTCGATGGAATTATCCGTCTATTCTATTATTTATCGTCTTCGTCCACCACTTTATAGTCGGCATTATAAACATTATCCTGGGTGCTGCCTCCGGCTCCGGGATCAAATCCGGCATTCGGATTCGGTCCTTGTCCCTGAGGATTTTGCTGGTACAGTTTTTGTGAAATACTGTAGAACGCTTGTGTTAAGGATTCGGTAGCCTGTCTGATCGCTGCAGTGTCATTGCCTTTAAGAGCTTCCCTAACCTTGCTGATCTCGGCTTCAATCTTAGATTTATCATCGGCGCTCAGCTTGTCACCCATGTCTTTCAAAGCCTTTTCTGATTGATAAATCATGCTGTCGGCTTGATTGCGGACTTCGATGTTCTCTTTCTGCTTTTTATCTTCAGCAGCGTATTTTTCAGCCTCTTTAATCGCTCTTTGGATATCAGCTTCGCTTAAGTTACTGCTGGCGGTAATGGTTATCTGCTGTTCATTTCCTGTTGCCAGATCTTTTGCCGATACATGCACTATGCCGTTGGCATCGATATCAAATGTAACCTCAATTTGAGGAACGCCACGAGGCGCCGGCGGAATACCGGTAAGCTGGAAGTTGCCTAACAGCTTGTTATGTGCTGCAATCTCACGCTCACCCTGGTAAACCTTTATGTCAACACTTGTCTGTCCGTCAGCAGCGGTTGAAAAAATCTGGCTCTTCTTTGTAGGAATTGTCGTATTCCTCTCAATCAGCTTGGTAAATACACCGCCAAGGGTTTCAATACCAAGAGACAATGGAGTTACATCTAAAAGAAGCAAATCTTTGACATCTCCGGAGAGCACTCCTGCCTGGATAGCCGCTCCGATTGCCACGCATTCATCGGGATTTATCCCCTTAAAGGGTTCCTTTCCTAAGTATTTCCTGACCGCCTCCTGGACCGCAGGAATACGAGTTGAACCGCCTACCAATAATACCCTGTCAATATCGTTAGGCGAAAGATCAGCGTCTGCCAGCGCTCTGCGCAAAGGTTCCATTGTCTTTTCAACTAAATCGGCCGTTAATTCATCAAATTTGGCACGTGTTAAATTCATATCCAGGTGTTTTGGCCCTGATGCGTCAGCAGTTATAAAAGGCAGGTTAATATTCGCCTGCATGACGCTGGAAAGCTCAATCTTGGCTTTCTCTGCGGCTTCTTTAAGACGCTGCAACGCCATTTTGTCAGTTCTTAAATCAATTCCGTGTTCTTTCTTAAACTCCTCAGCCAGCCAATCAATGATTCTTTGATCAAAATCGTCGCCGCCCAATCGATTGTTTCCGCTGGTTGCCAGAACCTCAAAAACGCCGTCTCCAATTTCAAGAATGGATACGTCAAAGGTTCCGCCGCCTAAGTCAAAAACAAGAATCTTCTGATCGGTCTCTTTATCCAGGCCATAAGCCAATGCTGCAGCTGTAGGTTCGTTAATAATCCTTAATACTTCCAGGCCCGCAATTCTGCCCGCGTCTTTTGTTGCCTGGCGCTGTGAGTCAGAGAAATACGCGGGAACTGTAATAACTGCCTGACTGACTTTTTCTCCCAAATATGCCTCAGCGTCTGCTTTAAGTTTTTGTAAAATCATCGCTGAAATTTCCGGAGGAGTATAGGTTTTATCATCAATTCTTATTTTTCTATCGGTACCCATATCTCTTTTTACGGAAATCACAGTTCTATCAGGGTTTGTAATTGCTTGCCTTTTGGCAACCTGCCCGACAAGTCTTTCTCCTGTCTTCGAAAAGGCAACAACTGACGGAGTTGTGCGACTTCCTTCTGCATTTGGTATAACAACGGGTTCTCCGCCTTCCATTACAGCAACACATGAGTTAGTAGTTCCAAGGTCTATTCCTATAACTTTTGCCATTTTAAACACTCTCCTGTTAATATATTTAAGGTCAAAGAAGTACAATTATACTATTTTCATATTTGTAGAAGCTTTTTACCGGTAACTGTTTTTGTCAGTTTGCCACTTTAACCATTGAATGCCGTATTACTACTTCATCTTTATATATATAGCCTTTCCGGAGTTCTTCCACTATAACATTGCAGTCCAGTGAATCATCCTCAATATGCATGACTGCATTATGAAATTCGGGGTCAAAACATTTTCCAACGGCTTCAATTGGTTTAACACCCAGTTTTTCCAACGCGTCCATTGTTTGTTTGTAAATTAAGTTTATTCCTTCCTGCAATCCCTTGCTTTCCTCCTGTTGAGCCGCTGCAACAGCTTTTTCCAGGCTGTCAACCACCGGGAGAAGCTTACTCACAACATCGGTAAGCGCATCGACATATATTCTTTCTTTTTCTTTTTGAGTTCTTTTCCTGAAATTATCATATTCCGCAGCTAAACGCTGCATCCTGTCGAATAATTCTTTTAACTCTTCATCTTTCTTTTTGATAACCTCGTTAAGATCAATATCCTCGTTTTTTGTATCCTGTTTATCCAATTCCTCTGAAACAATTTGCTCAGATGTTTCAGGTGTCTCAGGCGCCTCAGGTGTTTCAACTACTTTGTCAACCTCTTCCCCAGCGCTGGTATTCTTTTTTGTTTCAACGTCACTGTTCTTTGCCATTTTTTACTCCCTTTCACACATATCAGAGATCATCACCGAACATCCTGACTAATTCCCTGTTCAGTAGGTCTCTGATGTATTTTATTGAAGAAACTACTTTACCGTATGTCATACGTCTGGGACCTATGACTCCTATTGTACCATAGTTTTTTCCTTCTCCGCCGTAAACTGTTGTTATTATACTTAGATCCTTCATTTCATCATATTCGTTTTCGCTGCCAATCTTAAAATCCAACTGTCGCTTCTTTGATGACTCATACACCATTTGATGTATTATTTCTTTTTCTTTGAGAAAATCGAGAACTGCTCTGGCTTTTATCAAATCACTGAATTCCGGGTAATTCAATATATTAGTTATGCCATCCATGTAGAAATCAGTAGTTTCAATTTTTCTCACGCAGTCTTCTATTGCCTCAAAAATAGGAAATATCACTTCTCTAGGAACATTAATATCCCTTGGAAGCTGATTTAACGCCGGCATGGAAACCTGGTCTATCGTTTTGCCCGATATAAGAATGTTAAATGTTTTGTTAAGCTTTGCTATATCGGATTCATCAATTACGCTGTCGTGCCTGATTAGCCTGTTGCGAACTATTCCACCGCCTGCGACCACTACAACCAGTAATCTTTTTTCGTCAATAGCCAGCACCTGAACAGATTTAATCACCGCCCTTGAAAGCTGCGGTGACATGACAACGGCCGTGTAACCCGTTACATTTGATATTATAGTACTTACTTTCTGGATAAGATGATTTATTTCCTCTATTTTTTCATCCATAGCCTGTCTTATCATTTCAATTTCTTCTTCTGTAAGGCTATGAAGCTGCATTAAGTTTTCTACATAAAACCGATATCCTTTATCGGAAGGTATTCTTCCCGCAGAAGTATGAGGTTGTGTAATATAGCCTAATTCCTCCAAATCAGCCATTTCGTTGCGAATCGTAGCAGAACCAAGGCCTAACTCGTGTTTCCTGGCAATAGTCCTGGAACCAACAGGCTGTGCCGATTCTATATAATCATCTATGATGGATTTCAGTATGAATCTTTTTCTTTCATTTAACTCGTCCCAGGCCATTACCTTCACCTCCGTTCTTTTTGTTAGCACTCTCATCCATTGAGTGCTAATATAAAAATATCATTGTACTATACCTTTGTCAAGTATCCATAACTTATAAATGTAACAGCTTTACAAATTGTCTAAAAAAATACCCTTGCTTGAATCGCAGGGTATTTAAAGACCTCATGGCCACTACTATATGTATTTTTATTAAATCATCTCTGAATTATTATGGATATTCTTACACCTTCGCCATTCATATCGTCGGCTTCCATCCGGCACTTTAAACAATTCAGTTTTTGCAGGTTTTCTATGTACCTGATGTCCGACTTCAATTCTTCTATATCGGTTACGACATCTCCGGTAATATCGATATGAACGGTATTATTCTCTTCATATGCAACCACTTCAATACTGCCAATACGTTTATTGTTCTCTTCTGTCATGTTATACGCCTTTTCCAGAAGCAACCAGACCAGGTCGCCAAGAGGAAGAGCAATTCTGTCCGCTATATCCTTGTCCACTTCAATATTTTCACCCAGGGTAGAAAACATGACCTCCAGATGATTTTCCTCGATTATTGAACACACTATTCTGGTTAGTTTCTGAAATGCCTGCTGCAGGGTAACCATGCGTAATTCCTTCAGTATATTTTTTACGTCGGTAATTAAATGGTAGGCTTTTGTTGACTCAATAGTCAATAAATCATTGCTTCCGAAACGAAGAACAGCCTCGTCTTTAACCGAATCATACAGATTGCTTACGTTTTGTATTATATCTATAATTTGATCCAGTCTTTCCAGGGGAATTCTCACATACTGGTCTACAGAATTGGTGTTGCGTACCTTTTGCATGCGAATGGCTTTGATAATATCGGATGCATCAACCTTTTTCTCCCTTAATACGATCTCTCCGAACTTCATTCTATTATTGCAGCTATTTTGCTTTTTCAGAATATCCTCGACTTCTGACTGGGCCAATGCGCCTTCCTTGACCAGGATTTCCCCTATACGGAATCCTCTTGTCATAGGATTGCGCACTTCAAGCAGGATATCCTCTTTGGTGTTGGCTATATTAATCAGGTGCCGTCCGATCTCGCCGTTAAACGCGCTGTCATCAATCAGTTCAGGATTTTTGTTAAGCTTTTTTATAAATGCTACGGAATCCAAAACCAGGTTAATTACGGTTTTTGATGTGACAGGACAATATTTTCTGACTGTTTCCAATAGCTCTTCGGTAGCAATTGTTATTTTTGTGCATGCCGTATTGTTAAGTAATCCCGAAAGGCCTCTGATCGTGTGAAAGTTGCAATAAATAGAATTGAGAGATTCTTTATTGCCGGGATCCACTTCCAAATTAACAAGTTCCAGTTCAATATCATTCAAGATATCCATGATCTCTCCCATGAAATCTTCCTTATAACTGTTGCTGATTTCGGAAATATTCGGCACTGCCACAGCTATATCTCTCTCTTTCTTATCTTCCATCAAGATCCCTCCCCCTTTTGTCTCTTACATTAGAAGAAGACTAAATTAATTCAACTATTATAGCATTTGCAAAATCCATTCCTTTTTCTGTCAATCTGATAACAGTTCCGTTGCGCTCTATTAAATTCTGGGAGATAAGCTTTTGAAGCTTTTTATTTATCCTGCTTTCCAGGTCTGTTCCAAATTCCCTGGAAAGCTTTGAGATATCAATCCCTTCATTAAGGCGGAGTCCCAAAAAAATACTTTCCTCAAGCCGGTCTTCCCTTGAAAGATAATTATCTTCCGATAAAACCGGCTTCCTGCTGTTAACGCCTTTAATGTACAGGGCTATATCCGTTGTATTGGCGAAACGTCTTCCATTGTAATGTGAATGTGCGCCTGCACCAACCCCTAGATACTCTCCTCTTCTCCAGTAATTCATATTATGTCGGCATCTAAAATGTGGTTTCGCAAAATTTGATATTTCATATTGATACAGTCCTGCAGCGTTAAAACTGTCAACGGCATAATGATACATCTTTCTGTCAAGCTCGTCTTCCGCCTCTTTAATGGTACCCTTTTTCCTCATATTACCATAAACAGTGTCTTCTTCAATAAGCAAGCTGTAACATGAGACGTGGTCAAGATCCAGGGAGATAATCCGCGCAACAGTTTCCTGCCATTGTTCAAATGTCTGATTTGGGATTCCAAATATTATATCGGCATTTATGTTATCAAATTCATGTTTTCGCGCCAGTTCCACCGAGGATAAAAAGTCTTCGAAGGTGTGAATCCTGCCAAGCGCTTTTAAAATTTCATCCTGACATGCCTGCAAACCAATGCTGAGGCGATTCACGCCGGAATCTTTATATATTTTCAGTTTTTCTTCGGATAAAGTGCCGGGATTACACTCAATCGTACATTCACAATCCGAGGCGACATTATAATGTATATATACAGTATCCAGTATCTTAGAAATAAATGCCGCAGGAATAAGGGACGGGGTGCCTCCTCCGACAAATACGGTCTCTACATACGGTGTTTGGAATTCTTCTGCCTTCAGAATAAGCTCCTGTAACAAAGCGTCAATATATGATTCCCAATAATCTTCCATTCCGGGATAAGAAGGAAAATCGCAGTAGTAGCACTTCTGTTTGCAGAAAGGTATATGTATATATAAACCGATTCTTTTTTGTTTCACTTGTCAGTTCTTCCTCTCACGGGGTATCCATACATTTCAATAATGTTAACCCATTATGTCATTCTGAACGTAGCGAAACGGAGTAAAGAATATTTTATTGTCATCCTGAGGGTCTCTTTACGGAGTCGAAGGATCTTTCATATCAGCGTATAAGATCCTTCGCTGACGCTCAGGATGACCTTTGGTCAGATTCTTCGCTTCGCTCAGAATGACAAGGGAAAGTGTGGTTTATTATGTGTCTAATTTAAGCACGCTCATGAATGCCTCTTGGGGCACTTCGACACTGCCAACCTGACGCATGCGCTTTTTGCCTTCCTTCTGCTTTTCAAGCAGCTTTTTCTTTCTGGTTATATCTCCCCCGTAGCATTTTGCAAGAACGTCTTTTCTATATGCTTTAACCGTTTCCCTCGCTATTATTTTATTGCCTATGCATGCTTGTATAGGAATTTCAAACATTTGCCTGGGGATTGTTTCCTTCAGTTTCTCGGCCATTCTTCTCCCTCTTGAATATGCCTTATCGGCATGGACGATAAAAGACAGAGCGTCAACCACTTCATTGTTTATCCTTATATCAAGTTTAACGAGGTTGGATTCTTTGTACCCCTTGAACTCATAGTCCAGTGAGGCATACCCCTTTGTGCGGGATTTTAATGCGTCAAAGAAATCATATATTATTTCATTGAGAGGCATTTCATATTTCAATATGACTCTTGTGGCCTCAAGATATTCCATTCCTAAATATGTCCCTCTGCGCTCCTGGCAAAGTTCCATTATATTGCCTACATATTCGGTAGGAGTCATTATGGTAGCGGTCACTATCGGCTCTTCCATTCTCTCAATTTGTGTGGGTTCCGGCATGTTTGTAGGATTATCAAGTTCAATAACTTCTCCGTTGGTTTTAATTATTCTATAAATTACACTGGGTGCAGTTGTTACAAGATCAAGATTATATTCGCGTTCCAGCCTCTCCTGAATAATCTCCATATGAAGCAGGCCAAGGAATCCGCAGCGGAAACCGAAACCTAACGCTTTGGACGTCTCAGGTTCAAACTGTAATGAGGCATCATTCAATTGCAGTTTTTCAAGAGAATCACGAAGATCGCCATATTTGGAGCCATCCGCAGGATATATGCCGCAGAACACCATGGGAACAGCCTTTTTATATCCCGGCAGCGGTTCTTTTGCAGGATTGGACGCACTTGTTATGGTTTCTCCCACGCGGCAATCCCTTACATTTTTAATGCTCGCGCATAAATACCCTACCTCTCCGGCAACAAGCGAATCGCTTTGAATAAATCCTCCGGGTCTTAAATAGCCGATTTCGGTTATTAAAAACTCTTTTCCTGTGTGCATCATCCGGATAGCATCACCTAACTTCACTTTGCCGTCCATGACACGGATATATGCAATGACACCCTTGTACGAATCATAAAAAGAATCAAAGACTAAAGCTCTTAAAGGTTCATCCTCGTCGCCTGTCGGCGGCGGAATTTTCTTAATTATTCCTTCCAGAACACTCTCAATGTTAATCCCGTTCTTAGCCGATATCTGCGGAGCATCCTGCGCTTCCAATCCTATTACGTCCTCTATTTCCTGGATTACCTCATCAGGTCTGGCGCTGGGAAGATCAATCTTGTTGATAACCGGCATTATTTCAAGATTGTGTTCCAGAGCAAGGTATACATTGGTCAAAGTCTGGGCTTCAATTCCCTGGGATGCGTCAACAACCAGCACCGCTCCTTCACAGGCGGCAATGCTTCTGGAAACCTCATAATTAAAGTCCACATGGCCCGGGGTATCGATAAGGTTCAATATATACTCATTGCCATCTTTCGCTTTATATATCATTCTGACAGCTTGCGCCTTGATGGTTATTCCCCGTTCCCTCTCAATATCCATATTGTCAAGAACCTGCTCTTCCATCTCTCTTGATGTAAGAACGCCGGTCATTTCCAGTAATCTGTCCGCCAGGGTGGATTTCCCATGGTCGATATGCGCTATGATGCAGAAATTACGTATTCTTTTCTGTCTTTCGTTTCCCATATATTTAACTCCGTTTACAGCGAATTTTTTATGAAATCTTAAATAATGAAATATTATATCATAATTTGCTCAGTCAATAATAAAAACTATAAGAAATTCTCCCCACAATTTCACTCCTGCAAAAAATTTATTATGTTTTTATAATGTCTCATTTATAAGGCACGTCAGTCATAAATATAAGCTAGCAGAAGATTTAAAAGGAACAGTATGAATTATAATTTAGTACTGTCAATCAGCCTGGCCACTCTTGCCGGTCTTTCAACCGGTATCGGCGGTTTAATATCGGTTTTCTTCAAAAGAACAAATAAAAATGTATTATCTTTATTGCTGGGGTTCTCGGCAGGTATTATGATATATATTTCATTTATTGAGCTTTACCAGGAATCACAAACAAATCTGTGCGGCATACATGGTCCGGTAAACGGCAAAATACTGACTGTTTTGTCATTCTTTTTTGGAACTACTCTAATGGCATTATTAAACGAGCTGATTCCCGAACCTAACCATCCTCACAGGGCAAGAAAGTTAAAATCAATAAACGACTCCGGCGTATCCGCGGGTTACAGAAGCAGAGAAAAACTTATGAGAACCGGTATGTTTACCGCAATAGCGGTAACTTTACACAATTTCCCCGAAGGCCTGGCCTCCTATGTATCAACCATGAAGAGCTCTGCTTTGGGGGTGTCGATTGCTTTAGCCATAGCAATACACAATATACCTGAAGGAATAGCCATTTCAATTCCTGTATTTTACGCCACCGGCAGCAGGAAAAAGGCGTTTTTTGCTTCCCTGTTGTCCGGTTTATCCGAGTCTTTTGGCGCTGTAATAGCAATGGCTGTCCTTGGCCGGATTATTTCCGACACAATGTTCGGTATCATTTTCGGCGCGGTTGCAGGTATAATGGTATATATCTCCCTTGACGAACTATTGCCCACATCAAGGGAATACGGACAGAGCAATCTTTCTCTTCTGGGATTGCTTCTGGGGATGGCAGTCATGGCTTTAAGCGTAATTTTTATTTTTTAAATAATTGCCTTGCTCTAAATCATCCCGGTGGATGTCAATACCAAAACCCAACAGAACACGGTAACAATTGACAATAATGATGTCATAACAACAATTTCTCCGGCTAATTCACCGTTTCCTCCCAGTTCCCTCGCCATAGGAAACGAGGATGCTGCCACGGGAGCCGCATTCAGGGCCATTATTGTAGCCAATTCAATCCCTCTGATTCCCATAAGAATCGCGGCAGATATAAATACCATGGGAACTATGAACAGTCGTCCTATGCATGTAACCATAAGTGGCTTTTTATGTTGCTTCATTGCCTGAAATTTAAAGGTTCCGCCGAGACACAATAAAGCCACCGGGGTTCCAAGTTTTGATACGCTCTCTATCTGATCCAACAAAAGTTTAGGTATTTTCAGCCCGGTTAATAAAAAGAACATTCCTAAAATTCCTGAGAATACCATCGGGCTTTTGAGCACGTTAAACAATAAATCTTTTTTATTATTCTTTTTATCCGAATACATCTCAAAAAGCAATACAGATATGACACTGTAAAGAGGAACAATAAAAGCTGACAATAATGCTACCATGCCCAGGTCGGCATCAGGATAAATGGTTTGTACTATACACATTCCATAGATGATAAAGTTGCCGCGATAAATTCCCTGCATTACGACAGGCTGGTCCCATCTTTCCTTGATAATACGCGGTATAAGAAAATAAAGTATAATACACGTTATAAACAAGGAAAAAATTGCGTAAGCAATCAATCTGGCGTTAAGGCTGCGAGTTAAATCGGATTTATAAATATTTATGAACAACAGGGAAGGAATGAAAATATAAAAAGTCACTCTGCTGAACATATTAAATCCGCTCTCGGTAACCAGATTGAACTTCCTGATTGAATAACCAAGTGCCAGCATGAAAAAAATCGGAAAAATCACTTCAAACGACAAGATAAGATATTGCATTTTATGTAGACCCCCCCGGTAGCCAATTGCTGTAATAATAATTTAATTCATCTTTCACTTAGGTTAATTGTAACATAAATAACTGAGAAAATATATTATATATAATTTATTATATATCATTTATGAATTAGATTATACTCCGGCACATGGACAATCGGTATTTGTATTTGTAAGGCATAGTATTTGCATTTTTGAGTAAAAAGTCATTTTTCGACATAATAAAAGGCCGGATATCTACCGGCCTGTTGCACTATTCTTTTTCAAAGCTCGCACATTCGGTATCGCTCTCAGACGTTGCAGTAGTTGGTTTGTTTTTTGCAACCTGTATACTATCCAGGCTGCACATCGGTTCAGTTTTTGCATGGTATTTGCATTCGGTTACCGAACATCCTATTGATCTGTTGACTTTCAAGAATAACTCACCTCCCAACTTATTATTGGTAAAGTGACTTATTCTTATTCTGCCGTGATTATCTTTACATACTATTTAATTCCTATATCTTTTCTGTAATGCACATTTTCAAAATGAATGGCAGAAACTGCCTTGTAAGCTTTTTCCCGGGCTGCTTCAATGTTCTCGCCCACTGCCGTTATTCCCAGAACCCTTCCGCCGTTGGTATAGAATTTGTCATTTTCTTTTTTTGTTCCGGCATGGAACAAAATGATGTCCCCCTGGTTCTTTACTGTTTCCAGACCTGTTATTTCATAACCTTTAGTATAGCTTTCAGGATACCCTCCCGAAGCCATTATGACGCAAACCGCGCAGTCTTGCTTCCATGATATATTTATTGTATCCAGTTTTTCGTCGATAACTGCATCGAATATTTCAACCAAATCAGTTTCAAGCCGCGGAAGCACAACCTGGGTCTCCGGATCACCGAAACGTGAGTTGTATTCCAGCACTTTGGGACCATCCGATGTTAACATTAAACCGAAATATAAAACACCTTTAAAAGGTCTTCCCTCAAGATTCATGGCTTTAACGGTAGGGATAAATATTGTTCTCATGCATTCTTCCTGAAGCTCTTCGGTGTAAAACCTGCTGGGCGAAAATGCGCCCATACCGCCCGTATTGAGCCCCTGGTCATTATCGTATGCCCTTTTATGATCCTGTGAACTGACCATCGGCACAATGGTTTTCCCATCCGTAAAAGCCAGAACGGACACTTCCGGACCTGTCATGAACTCTTCCACAACAATCTTTTGTCCTGCGTCCCCGAACTTCTTTTCTTCCATAATCATGGATACAGCCCTTAATGCTTCTTCTCTTGTATTGCATATAATTACGCCTTTTCCCAGGGCAAGCCCGTCTGCCTTGACAACCAGCGGCAATTTGGCGGTTTTGACATATTCGATGGCTGATTTGCTGTCGCTGAATGTTTCATAAGCCGCGGTAGGAATATTGTATTTTTTCATCAGGTTCTTTGCGAAAACCTTGCTGGCCTCAATAATCGCGGCATTCTTTCTGGGTCCGAACGCTCGAATACCCGCGTTTTCCAAGGCATCCACCATGCCTGCCGCCAAAGGATCATCGGGCGCCACTACAACCATGTCGATGGATTTTTCCACCGAGAACTTCACCATACCATCAATATCCATCGCATTAATGGGCACGCATTCGGCTATCTCCGAAATTCCGCCGTTTCCCGGCGCGCAGAATAATTCAGTTACGCTGGGGCTCTGTTTCAGCTTCCACAAAATTGCGTGTTCTCTTCCTCCGCTACCAACAACAAGAATCTTCATTATCCACCTCTATAATATTTCTACGAGTCTTCCGTTTACTTTCAATTTTTTCTGGCTGAAAAGCCTTATAGCTTCAGGCAGGATTTCCCATTCCGCCTGCTCCATTACCCTTTTCTGCAAGGTTTCCGGCGTATCTCCCGGCAGGACCTCAACAGCCTTTTGCAATATAATGGGGCCGGAATCGTAATCAAGTTCGACAAAATGCACCGTGGCACCCGTTATTTTAACACCGTATTCTAAAGCCTTAATATGGGGAATAATCCCATAATAGCCTTTCCCGCAAAATGAAGGAATCAGGGAAGGATGTACATTTATAATTGCATTTTTATACGCGTTTACGAATTTTTCACCCAAGTGGCTCAAAAAACCCGCTAACACGACCAGTTCAACATCATAGCTTCTCATGTGGGCCAGAAGGGCATCATCATAATCCTCTACCGAGCTAAAATCTTTCCTGGATATGACCTTTGTGGGGATATTATTTTTTCTGGCCCGTTCAAGGGCAAACGCGTTGGGATTGCTGGATACTACCGTAACGACTTGGCAGTCCGGCAACGCGCCGTTGTTGATTTTATCCAGAATGGCCTGAAGATTAGTCCCCCCTCCGGATACCATAACACCTATTCTCAACATATCTCGATTTTCTCCTCGCCCTTGACTATTTCACCGATTATATAGGCTTTTTCTCCCTGATTATTGGCCTCAGCCACAACAAAAGGCGCAATTTCGGCCGGCACAACCAATACCATGCCGATTCCCATATTAAATGTATTATACATATCCTTCTCAGGGACATCGCCTTTCCCCTGTATAAGCTTAAACACCGGATGGATGGGCCATGTGCCTTTATGGATCACGGCTTTCGTGCCATCAGGAAGCATTCTTGGAATATTTTCTATGAATCCGCCGCCGGTTATGTGGGCAATTCCTTTAATGTTATACTTTTTAATAAGAGTTAGAATAGTTTTGACATATATGCGGGTAGGTGTAAGCAGTTCCTCACCCAAAGACCTGCCCAATACGTCCCCGTACTCTCCCAATACTTCCTTGTCTATATTAAATACCTTTCTGACCAGAGAGTAACCGTTGCTGTGTATCCCGGATGAAGCAAGTCCTATCAGAAGATCCTTAGGTTTGATATTTTCTCCGGTTACCAATTTATCCTTATCTGCTATACCTACCGCAAAACCTGCCAAATCGTACTCGTCTTCGGGATAAAAGCCCGGCATTTCGGCGGTTTCCCCGCCGATCAAAGCGCATCCTGCCTGTATGCATCCATCTGAGACACCTTTTACTATTTGCTCTACCTTTTCGGGAATCAGCTTGCCCAATGCTATATAATCCAGGAAAAACAAAGGCTGTGCTCCGCTGCATACCACGTCATTGGCACACATGGCAACACAGTCAATACCAACTGTATCATGCTTGTCCATCAAAAAAGCAATCTTCAGTTTTGTTCCGACACCGTCTGTCCCCGATACCAGTACAGGTTTTTCATATTTCATGCCTTCCAGGCTGAAAATGCCGCCGAAACCTCCAATATCCGCAAGCACTTCCGGCCTCATGGTTTTCTTTACATGGGATTTGATAAGATTAACAGCTTTATATCCGGCTTCAACGTCTACTCCCGCTTCTTTGTAATTTGTCATTTTTAACCTGGCCTTTCTATAAAATAATCTTTAACATTTATGTTTATCAGCAGAATTCGCTGCATACATCGGAACCGGCATTGGATATTCGCCTGTAAAGCATCCTGTACAGAAACTGTTGGCAGGAGCCCCGATAGGCGTTTTCAAAAGGCTCTCGACACTCAGGAAAGCAAGGCTGTCAGCATTTATGCTTTCTCTTATTTCTTCAATACTATGGTTTGCTGCAATCAAATGTTCTTTCGAAGAAATATCAATACCGAAATAACATGGATTTAATACGGGCGGCGAGCAGATTCGCATATGAACTTCGCTGGCTCCCGCATTTTTAAGCATTTGAACAATCCTGTACGAGGTTGTGCCCCGTACTATTGAATCATCAATGATTATTATTCTTTTGCCTTTAATTTCTTCCTTCAGAGCGTTCAATTTTATACCGACACTGCGTTCCCTGAGCTTCTGGGTGGGCTGTATAAATGTTCTGCCTACGTATCTGTTCTTAATTAAAGCTTCTCCGTAAGGAATTCCGGATTCCCTCGAATACCCAATCGCCGCTGTAATGCCCGAATCCGGGACACCTACGACAAGATCTGCCTCCACAGGGGATTCTTTTGCCAGAAGCCGTCCGGCTTCCAATCTGGCCCTGTAAATAGAAGCTCCGTCTATTACGCTGTCGGGTCTTGCAAAATAGATATGCTCAAAAATACATGTTTTTTGTGGTTTATTGTAATTGGTTCTAACTGATCTTAAATAACCGTTTTCGATAAATATGATTTCACCGGGCTCAACATCCCTGATAAAATCGGCTCCGATGGCGTCAAATGCGCAATTCTCCGATGCAAGAACATACGAATTCCCTAATTTTCCAATACACAAAGGACGCATTCCCCACGGATCACGTATACCCACCAGGCACTTTTGAGTAAGAATAACCAGCGCGTAAGCGCCTTCAATAACATCCATGGTTTTTTTCAGTACCTCTTCAAGGTCTTTGCATTTCAAACCGTAACGCGATATTAAGTTGGCTATTACTTCGGAATCGGTAGTAGTTTGAAAAATAGCGCCCTTATTCTCCAGCTCATACCTTATTTTTGTCGCGTTGACAAGATTTCCGTTATGAGCCAGGGCAATTCTTCCTCCCTTATAATTAAATATAAGGGGTTGGCTGTTTTCTATTGAGCTGCCTCCAGTGGTGGAATAACGAGTATGACCTATTGCAGATGTGCCGTCCAATCGATCGAGAATTCTTTCGGTAAAAACCTCAGGTACAAGGCCTATTCCTTTTTGACCGGTAATTTCTCCGTTCTTATTGATTATTGCGATTCCACAACTTTCCTGGCCCCGATGCTGAAGGGCATAAAGCCCGAAATACATCATATGCGCCAAATCATCGTCATGGTAGTCTGATATCCCAAGAATTCCGCAAGCTTCATGAATACCGTCGTCTTCAGTGTCGAATCTGCTAAAATCAATTCTCATGTTTTCCATGTGTTATTTACCCCGCAATTCATCTTGAAGCTTTTGATCCTTTATTTCAACCTGTTTTGCCAGTTTGTTTTTATATTCATGAAATTTTGTCCTTAATTCGGGGTATACTCCTCCTAAAATCTGAACGGCAAGAAGAGCCGCATTCTCACTGCCGTTAATGGCAACCGTCGCTACCGGGATGCCGGCCGGCATTTGCACAATAGAAAGAAGGGAATCAAGTCCGTCCAACGTAGAGGATTTTATCGGCAAACCGATAACCGGAAGAACCGTGTAAGCTGCCAAAACCCCTGGTAAATGCGCTGCTTTTCCCGCTGCCGCGATAATTACGTCATAACCGTTTTTCTCAGCATTTCTTGCAAGTTCTGCCGCTTTATCTGGTGTTCTGTGGGCTGAACAAATATTTACAGTATAATCCACTCCAAATTCTTTAAGGATTTTAATGCTTCCCTCAACCACAGGAAAATCAGAATCACTTCCCATAACAATCGCAATTTTGGGTTGTTTTGCCATTGTATAACCTCCAAAATTTGTTTCTAAGAATTGGATACTGACACTTTACTCAATTCAAAAATAATGTAAACACAAAACGGGCTGGGGAAAGCCAACCCTTTATTCATCCATTTTTCATACTATAGAAATAAAAAACCAATGTCAATGTGAAACCTTCACTAAAAACTTCTTCACCATGAAGGCCGGATTGTAAGATAATTTAGATTTTCGCAAACCCTCAATACCTAAATCCTCCTCACGGTTGATATACTTTACATTACTCCATTCATTCCTGCAAAAATCCCTGTTTATTATTGCATATAAACCGTGATAATCGGTATTTGCTTTTTCAATGTGTATCAAAGCAGTTTCAGGATTTAAAAGCTCGCCGATAGTAAATGCTTCAAAACTTCCCCCGACTTTTATCAATGCGCCTTTTAACGAAGTAAACCTGCTCCAGTTTTCAAAAAGCTGATAGCAAGCGAATCTTTCACTGTTTTCGGCTGCTATGCTTATTTCGTTTTGATCCGCCCATTTATCAAGTATTCTTTTACATTCGTCCAAATTATCTTCTGTAACCGGCACATATTCATAATCTCCGTATAATCTCATAAACTGGCTTATATGGTTTCTCTTTCTGCTATATTTTCTGCCGGCAAGATTTATTAAATCCGAAGCATTATATACATAGTCATATGTGTGAGGGAGAGGTTCGATTATAATTTTATCCTGATATACCGCTTTCAGCTTATCAATACAGCTTTCACAGACTCTTGCATAACGCAGGGACATTCCGTTTTCTTCAAAATACTTCTCAATGAATCTTATAGCTTTTCTGAATTTTTGTTCATCATCCACTCCCTTGACCGGTATGGGACAAAAACTGTAAGGAGGGTATACTTTTGACCTGGAAATCAAACATATATAGTCTTCCACAACCGTGTAACTGAAGTTGTAATCTCTTCTCCACATATAGAGATAAGGAAAGGTATATTCAGACGCTATAGGCTTTAGTTCTTTAAATGCTTCGGTAAATAATTCCATATCATCCAACGTAATTTCCTTAAAATCATCCATAGAAAAGTAATGCCTCCAATATTGCTAATCGCCAAAGCTGACGCCCATATTTCTGGCAATCCTGACAAGCTCTCCGTCTACAGGAACATGCTTGCATTTATTTGCCACTTTTTCCAAATCAATCGGACAAAGTTCATTATTTATTATTCCGGCCATTTTATTATATTTTCCTTCAGCGGCCATATTAACGGCTTCAACTCCAAGCCTGGTTGAAAGTAACCTGTCGGATGGCGAGGGTTCGCCGCCTCTTTGCAAATATCCCAGCACCGTTACACGGGTCTCGAGATGTGTGAGCTTTTCCAGTTGTGCAGCTATTTGGGAGCTTACGCCATACACTGATTTAATTTGTTCCGGACAAATTATATCCGGTAACTCCGTCCCTTCGGCCGGAACTGCTCCTTCAGAAACGCAAATGATACTGAAATTTTTGCCGTTTCTTTTTCTTTCTAAAATTTTTCTGGCTATTTTATTTATGTCATAAGGAATCTCCGGAATGAGTATTATATCAGCGCCTCCTGCAATTCCCGATTCCAGGGCCACCCAGCCTGCGCGCCTTCCCATTACTTCCAAAAGCATTAACCTGTGATGGGATTCGGCCGTCGAATGCAGTTTATCAAGAGCCTCAGTAGCGGTGTTTACTGCCGTAATAAACCCTATTGTGGTATCTGTTCCGGGGATGTCATTGTCAATATTTTTAGGAATAGCAATAACCCTGACACCCATTAATGACAGTTTGTATCCCGTAGTTATCGTGTTTATTCCTCCAATTACGATAAGTCCTTCAATGTCATGCATCTTTAAGTTGTAGATAATACGGTCGCTCATATCTCTTTCCTGTTTTTCGCCATCTATATCTACAACCATATTAAAAGGATCAAAACTGTCTGTGGTACCTAAAATGGTTCCTCCTTTATCCAAAAGTCCTGAAACATCTGTAAGTGTTAATTTCTTAAAACGGTTATTGACTAATCCCAAATACCCGTCATTAAACCCTATTACTTCATAACCGTAAATATTAATAGCCGTTTTAACAATAGCTCTTATGACAGAGTTTAAGCCTGGGCAGTCTCCTCCCCCAGTCAATATCCCTATTCTTTTTCTTTGTCCGTTCATTATAAAACCTGCCTTCTTGTTTATCCCTTCTTGTTTATCATCGTATTATATCGTATTATTTTAATTTTTTAATTTAATTTTTTATGGTTCTTCCGTCCCATGAAGATGCCCTTTTAATTGCATATTCTCAAAACCGTTCTGTCTCAGTGCTTCATAAAGGATAATAGCCACTGAATTGGACAAGTTCAAGGAACGTATATTATCCAGCATCGGAATACGTATGCATTTTTCGTAATTCGCTTTCAGCAATGACTCAGGCAGCCCTTTTGTTTCTTTGCCAAAAAGGAGAAAACAATTATGTTCATAATTTATTTCATGATAAGACTTTTGAGCTTTAGTCGTACAAAAAATGAAATTGGCTCCTTCATTCAGAGCAAAAAATTCCCGGAGATTATTATAATATTTTAAATCTACATATTTCCAATAGTCAAGGCCTGCCCTTTTCAAATATCTGTCTTCAATTGAAAATCCTAAGGGCCCCACCAAATGTAGTGCGGCCCCAGTAGCAGCGCATGTTCGCGCAATGTTACCGGTATTTTGAGGTATTTCCGGCTCTACCAAGACAATATTTATTTTCACGGTATTACCCCATAATGAAAACCTGTTGTTATTTATTCCTTGTCTTCCAAAGATACATCTATTTCAATAGTATTATCGCCATTCAGAATCAAAGGAATACTGATTGTCTGCATATTAGTAGGCGTGATCACAAGTTTTTCTCCCATCACAAGCGATGGAGGCGTAATATCTATACCAATATTTCTGCCGGCTAAAAGTGTTGCAGTGTTGCCCATTATCATGTTTGCGAGCTCCGATATTGCGCTTTTTGATATCTCATCCAATTCAGTCAACGGCATCCCGCCCATCATTGCGGAGGCAATCATTAACGCCGAGTTCTCTGAAAATGATATAATCACCTGTCCTCTGATTTTTCCTGTCAATCCGACAATAACTGCGATATTTTCACTTGGAAAAAAGGAGTTTTTTATATAAACCTTCCCCAAACTCGGCTTTACACCAGTCATCATCATTATAACTGACTGACTTGCCTCAATAAACGGATTTATGTATTCTACGTTCATGTATTCTCTCCCCAGGAGTCTATCTTTTATGTTAATTATATTATCATAAAAATGTTGGTCACAACAAATAATTATTAATTATTATGAATTTTACCCAAAATATAAATATAATAAATATAATAAATCATTTATTATGACATGTTATGAATTAAAACGTCTGTATTCCAGGAATCTTCTCAAAGTGTTTCTTTTTATTTTTATGGCTTTCTCCGGGCAAAACTCATGACAGCAAAAGCAACTGATGCATTTTTTATAATCAATAACAATTTGCTTGTCCTTATCCCTTGTTGCTGCTTTTGGAGGACAGACCTCAACGCATTTGCCGCATCTTACACATTTATCATGGAGAATTTCCGGTTGGGGACGGAATTTGTTCCTAATAAAACGTATTGCAGCAAATCTTGAACCGGTTTTTTTATCATGAAGAGCCGGTACATCAAAGCTATCGGGTTTAATAATTTCCAAATCGACACCAAGAAAGTTTATATTATCCTTATTAAAAATACCGCGTTTTTCAGCTATTCTCATCACCGGAACCTTACGATAATCAACTCCTATTGCATTTAATGCCGCATAATCGCATGCAAAGGCATCCCGGGATGCGAAGATACAACCAATATATTTAGGCACTCCTGCGCTTGGCCCGTCTCCTTCCATGGCAATAATACCGTCTATTATATTAACCCGCGGTTTCGTGGCCAGGTATATATCGATAAGGCAATTTGCAAATGACTCTTGATCACTCATCCTTAAATGGTAATCAGTTTTTTCCAGCCCTGCGATAGATCCGAACATATTCTTTACCGCGCCTGAGTAAACCATAAACCTATGCGTTTTCAGCTTCGCCACATTAATGATAAGATCTGCGTCATATAATGGTTTCAGTATTTTTAAAGATTTAAGGTATTCAGCGTCAGGATTATTGAGCTTTTCAACCCTGAGATCATAATTCAGCTCGGCCCCTGTTTCGTCGGCTACTTGTTCTATCCCGGTCTTGGAATACACCATCTTAAGCAGAGGAATATTGTAAGGCCCGCCCGGGCTTTCAACTATAACAGCAATACCGCCTGCTTTTTGCACCAGCTTAACTACGGCATGAACTACCGAGGGATGGGTTGTAGCAGCATCCTCAGGCTTTTTTGCCATCAAAAGATTAGGTTTAATGGCTACTCGCATTCCGGGTTTAATAATTTTTTCGATCCCGCCCATATCGTCAAATATTTTCTCCAGGCAGGATTCTACTCTGTCAAGTCTATAGTTTTCCGAAGTGTTAATAATTACGTCCATCATATCCGACCTTTTTAATTAAACTTTTATATTACAACAAAAATAATCATATTTTCTGTTATTTTTCAATAATCAAATATAATAAATGATTACTGATTATCAGGCAATAATGCGCTTTCAGAATATGTATTGCTGCCATCCCACAGTATCCATTCTTCGTATCCTGCATCATAAACTGCCTGGATCTGCTCTCTTACCTGTTTGGCGCCATATTCCTGATAATAGCCTTCTTTCATCCTGATGGTAAAATCCTGCAGGTAAGGTCTCACCTTGGCTTTGTAACCAGGGACCTGACTGATTCTTGATTTTGTTTTTAACAAAGCCTGATAGACAACATTATATGGTTCAAGATCCGGGGCTGTAAAAAGAACACCGTTGATAGTCTGCCCCACTCCGTTTCCAAACACTCCGTCGGAAGCATTGGCATAGTGGGAAGGGTAAATCATGGGAGAAATATAGTCGATATCCATGCCAATCTGGTCGAATAACTGGCCTATTGCCTTGCCATCCCTGTCACTTTCTATTACTATTCCGAAAATGTCGGCTGATACAGGTACATCCTTAACCTTCTTTATTTCATTTACAGCCCTTCTTAAAAATTCGTTAATAGCTTCTGATTTTGGAGGAACATTTTCTCCGTAGGTAACTTCGTTAGCCTTGGTAGTAGGAAATCTCACATAATCAAACTGTATTTCATCGAAACCGAGTTCCACAGCTTCTTTTGCAATCTCGATATTGTAGTCGCAAACCTCTTTTATGTATGGGTTTGTCCATGAACCCATTTTTCCTTCTTTCCACAAACTCCCATTTGGTTTCTTAATTCCATATTCGGTTTTTTGGTTTGAAAGACCGTTGTCTCTGAATACAACAATACGCCCTATTACATAAATATTGTTATCATGGCACTTTTTTAATACCTCTTTGACATCATAAACCTTTTTGTACAGTGATAATTCCTGTGCCAATGGTATCTGGGATTCATAATTTATATATCCGTTCTCTTTTATATCAATTACCAGGGAATTCAATTCAGTTCTGTTTACCAGATCTATATAATGATCTATACTTTTGGCCACAGTACTCCCGGTTAAATATAAAGCCTTGACCTTCACAGGCTCTTTAGGAGCAGGTGTAGGTGTAGGCGTCGGTGTAGGAGTTGGCGAAGGTGTTGGTACCGGTGTGGCAGACTCTTCCGGGGAAGGCGATATTGTTGCATCGGAAGAAGGACCCGGAACCGTATTATCCGGGGGATTTGTATTATTTGGACTATTTGCCGAGCATGAGACAAAAATCAGTAATGCAACAATTATGGCTGTTATCCGTGAGATTTTTTTTTTCATGTTATATTCCTTTCTATGTGCCCGCATATTTGATGTATAACGACATATTTCAATTTACCAGACTTTTTGAGGGTTTACAACATTCATTTAAATACAAAATATGACATAACAATTTTAAAAGAAGGGTTTTACGGTTATAAACCGTAAAACCTGTTATAATTAAGAATATAAGAATCAGACATTAATTCGGTCCGATTTATAATGTGATATTAAAAGAATTTATGATTAAATAAACTCTTATTCAATCCTGGTTAGCCTGAAGGTCAGCTTTATCGCCTCTTCATCCGGGCCAGGATAATAATCATGTATATATTGGTACTGCTCATAATCCAGACGCTTATTCTGATGTACGAGTTTTATAGGCTCACCTTGATAAAGGGTTTCCCTTACATCGTAGAAGATGATGGTATTTCCGTGTATTACATATTTTCCTTCCAGGTAAAGAAAGGTATCCGTAAATCCCCCTGTACTAATCATAATCAGACGGTAAGTGCCGTCCTTACGAAAGTTATATGCCTCGGCAAAAGAGGGGGCTCCAACCATCCCGGTTATAGGATCTTTAAAGCGGACAAACAAGTTGGTATTGTTATCCGACCATGTTCCAACCAGGATATCCTTTGGAAAATCTTCGATGCGGTCAACGAACAAGATATCCAGTTTTCTGTCATATTTGTTTTCCATCTTGAGGAGCTTTATGAAAAAATTCCCGGAATAAAAACTGTATCATTCTTAAAATCAGGAGCAATACCCATATCGTATTCTTTGCCGTTGATAACAGCATTTGTGGAACCTTCTTTTAAATCAATATTCAGAAATATATCATCGCCCTTGTCGTTCCAAAAAATTCGTATCGATCCGTTATTATGCCATTCAACATTGGCATAGGTATATGGGAGATATGGGATTTTAAAAGCAGCTTCAAAAGCTTCCGCATTAATCATCAAGTATTCGCTGCCTTTTTTTGTTTTACATAGTATTCATTATCGTAAAGTTCACGGCCGCTTATGACTATTTTTTTATAATCTGAAAAACCGCGTTCCGAATCGCGTATTTTTTCAGTTTTCTCCGATTTCGGCCTTTTCCTGGTTTCTTCCTCATAGGCTGTGTCAGAACCGCATCCTGTAAAAGAAATAAAAAAAATGAAACATAAAAGTACTGATATGTATTTTTTTATACAAAGATTCATATCAAACATCCTCCTGAACATTCAAGCTTTAATGTCTAAGCATTTCATATGCTTATTATATGATTTTCGGTAAATTTTAACTCTGTTGTATATATCTAATAATAACGATAATAGTTATATTTTTCCATACCCGATGGTCTTTCTTGTTTCAAGTAAATGCTGAAATTAATTAAGTATAAAAAAAGTGCATTCCGCACTTCGCAAACAACAAAAAATACGCCGCATCACTGATGCAGCGTATTTTCTGGCTCCCCAAGTTGGACTCGAACCAACGACCCTGCGGTTAACAGCCGCATGCTCTACCGACTGAGCTATTGAGGAATAAAAATTTCGGCGACGACCTATTTTCCCGGGCCGTTTCCAGCCAAGTATCGTCGGCACTAGAGAGCTTAACTTCTGTGTTCGGGATGGGAACAGGTGGATCCTCTCTGTTATAGTCACCGAAAATTTTTTCTATTTAATTT
>JAAYFU010000075.1 GCA_012728095.1 Clostridiaceae bacterium | reverse complement strand
TCATTGTTCTATATCTTGATTTAATCATAAATCCATCTCAATTACAAAGGTTAATATCTGTAGGAAAACAAAATGGGGTAAATTTTTATCCCGGCTTATTCTTTGATAAAGTACAGTAATTATTCCAGAAATATTCATTTTGGCATTGGGATTTTTATAATCCCCCTCCCAAAGAGGCCAGAAACAAATCCGGAAATAAAAAATCATCCTCGGCATTTACAGGGAAGGGGGCATATTTATTTTTAATTATCATTTTGTCCCATTAAGTCTCATTATAATTCAAAAAATCCCATAAATTCATCTAAAATTTCAGAAATGTATATTGAAAATACAAAATAAAAAAACCCCTTAAAACCGCTATATTACAATGATTTCAAGGAGTTTAATCTGGAGCCCTCAACCAGGATCGAACTGGTGACCTCATCCTTACCATGGATGCGCTCTGCCTACTGAGCTATGAGGGCGCTTTTCTATTATTCAATGGCACCGGCCATCTTATTTTGCTGGAGCGGGTGAAGGGAATCGAACCCTCGCAATCAGCTTGGGAAGCTGATGTTCTGCCATTGAACTACACCCGCATGTACTATTGACATGCAGCGAAGTATATTCTAGCACAAGCCAGGCCCTTTGTCTAGTACTTAGCAGCAAGAAAATAGTACCGATAAAAGCAATGGTGTCATCTCATTTTGCCTGGTGCTTCACAGCGGGAATACTTATTATTCTTCGTAATAATATTCTTCGTCGCGTTTTTCAACTTTTTCTCTGATAGCCAGTATATTTGACTGGATAGAGAATATGACCATAAAAATCTCAAACAGCACTCTTAATATAATTTCCAGAATGAGTGTACCCAGAAGCCCAATAAAAAAGTTTGTGACAAACATGGCCACTATTCCTACCACGATGAGAACAATTGCAAAAGCTATATAGAGAATTTTAGCCAAACCGCTGCCAAGCATTATTTCAAAATTAAAAACATCCTGCAAATAATCGGAAAATTTATCATATCGTCTTTGCTTTCTAGGGACTAAAAACAAAAAGTAAATCCAAATGGCTATGATAATTGCACCGGTCAAAATATAAGCGAAAGATCCTTTCAGTGTTTCAGTAATTTTTTCAGCCATTGAAAAAAAACCGAGTCTTAAAAAACCTTCCATAGGCTAACCCCCATTTTTATTCCGTTTCATGATTTCGTCAGCAAGCTTTACAGCTTTATACGCGTCATTGCTGTAGTATGCCCCGAAACTTTCGGCAAAGTTTCGATCAACAACAGCCCCTCCTACCATCATATGACAATTGAGATTTTCCCTCTTCATATCTGCCATAACCAATGGCATTTGATTCATTGTGGTAGTCATAAGGGCTGAAAGTGCTATTATATCTGCATTATTTGCTTTTGCGGCATCAATTATCCGCTTTGATTCAACGTCTTTTCCCAGGTCTATCACATCGAATCCGTAGTTCCTGAGCAACATGGCCAGGATATTCTTCCCTATATCATGAACATCGCCCTTAACAGTCGCTATTACAATAGTACCTTTACTCTCAATCCTTTCCTCTTTGTCCCGCTCCAACTCAGGAGCAATTACCGCCATAGCCCTTTCCATGGCTTCAGCGCCTCTTATAAGCTGAGGCAAAAAATACTGCTTTTGTTCGTAGAATTCCCCTACTTTCTGAATTGCGGGAATCATTTCCTTATCAATAATTTCTTTGGGCATCTTTCCGCTTATCAGAGCCTGTCTTGCCATATCCTCGGCCGCGTCTCCGTCTCCATTTATTATAGCATCATAAAGGGATTTTAAAACAGTTTCTTGACGCTTTTCGGCTTTTTCAGACGTGTTGTCCTGCGGGCGGCTTTTCTCAGCATAATAATCAATATAGGAAAGACCGCTTTTATCCCTTGACACAAGCGCATCCGAGGCTTTGACACATTGCATCATCTGTTGATTGTTGGGATTCAAGATGGCGGATGTTAAACCGTTTGCCACAGCCATTGCCAAAAAAGCAGCATTAATGCCCTCTCTTGCCGGAAGGCCGAAGGAAACGTTTGAAAGCCCTATTACAGTATTTATTTTAAAGGTTTTTTTACACCATGATATAACCTTCATTGTCTCAAGTGCGCTGGAGGGATTCGAAGCTATGGTCATTACAAGTCCATCCACCAGGATATCCTCTTTGCTGAAGCCCATTTCCCTGGCTCTTGAATAAACTCTCTTTATAATTTCAATTCTTTTTTCGGCAGTTTCCGGCACACCGTTATCATCTACGGGAAGCAGGACAAACATTGCGCCGTATTTCTTAGTTATGGGAAGCAGCTTCTCAATTTTTTCGCTCTCCCCTGATATTGAATTGACTACCGCTCTTCCCGGATATATTCTTAATGCGGCTTCCAGCGCTTCTGGATTTGATGTGTCAATCAGGATCGGAGCCGATACGGAGTTGCACACTTCATTAACCATGACCTTTAAGGTTTCTTTTTCGTCTATTCCGGGAACACCGGCATTCACGTCAAGCAACATTGCACCTGCTTCAACCTGTTCCCTGGCAAGATCCGAAACCACATCCATATCGCCTTTTAACAATGCTTCTTTTAAAAACTTTTTCCCTGTGGGATTAAGTCTTTCGCCGATTACGGTAAACGGCAGGGTAACATGAATTTCAACGGTTTTTCTGTTAGAGCATGCCAGGCTGTAAGGCTTTCGTTCCGCCTGTACAGGCCTCAAGCTTTTCGCAATTTCTCCGACTCTCCGAATATATTCAGGTGTTGTGCCGCAGCAGCCTCCCAAGGCATTAGCGCCGGCTTCGACCAGTTCCTCGGTATATGCTGCAAAACTTTCATCATCCATGTCATATATGGTCACACCGTTTTCCAGCCTGGGTTTGCCGGCATTCGGCTTGGCTATAAGAGGAACTTTGGCATAAGGCTTCATCATCCTGATAATTTCCACCATTTCGGCAGGACCGCCGGAGCAATTGCATCCCACCGCATCGGCACCTAATGATTGCAACGTAACTAAAACACTTAATGGGTCATTTCCCATCAGGGTGCGCTGGCCTTCAAAAGTCATGGTAACCATAACAGGCAAATCACAGCTTTCCTTTATCGCAATGAGAGCCGCCCTTGCCTCCTGCAAATCCATCATGGTCTCTATCACGAACAAGTCAACGCCGCCATCCAAAAGGCCTTTTACCTGCTTTTTAAAGCCTTCAACCGCCTCTTCAAACATAACGCTACCAAAGGGGTACAGAAGGTTTCCACAGGACGAGATATCCCCTGCCACAAGCGCATCTTTGCCTGCCGCATCCCTGGCAATCTCGGCAAGGGTTTTGTTCAGGGCATATGTTTCGTCCTCAATACCGTACTCTGAAAGTTTTATCGGGTTTGCGCCAAATGTAAAAGCGTATATAATATCTGATCCTGCTTCAACATACTTTCTTTGTGTATCCTTTAAGAGTTCACTGTTTATAGCCGCCCATTTTTCAGGACATACGCCGCCGGGCATTCCTGCCTTTTGAAGCAGGGTTCCCATTCCTCCGTCCAAAATTATCAATCTGTTTTGAAACAGTTTCCTGAATTCCTTTTTTGTCATTGAATATCAACCTCTATTCTTGGTCATGGCAAATACCGGCAATTGCGAAAACAGACTTTTCCGGTATGAGTAAACAGGCTTCATTTATCATTATTCCTAAATCCTGGGCATTTAGTAATCTGTAGAATTCCTTCTGCTGCTGAATGTCAAAGTCGCCGTATCCGGGGCTGAAGCGCATTTTCGTCAGGAACATGCCTTTTGGCCTAAAATATTGCTCCACCATGGCCATAACAAAATCCAGGACCGAGTCGGTTATTTCAGATGCCGCTGCGTCAATTACAACGGCTTCGCTCATTTTACCCTCTTCTTGCAGCCTTGCTATTAGCTCCATTACCTTTGCCCCCCCTGTAGCGCCCATTATTAAAGCCTGCCGGCTGTTCTTCAATAGTTCCGAAAGCATTTGCCCCGATAGTATGGTCCCGTCCTCCAATATAATTTGCGGGGGGTTAATTTGTGTTATACCTGTAATTCGGTATGCTGCCGTTATATCCATGATGTCTTCGGTTTTTTTAATAAGCCTTTCAATTTCGCGCATGGTTTCCGCTGAAAGAGTCGTACGGTATTTATCATAACCCAGCCTTGACATAATAAGGTCTTTATTATATACAGGCTTTATGGATCTTATCACCTTGACATCATTCATTGCAGCACTGCCTCTTACCAAGTTTATCCGTGATTTTCTCATATTTTATCATATATAAGGATAAAGGTGTATCAATAATTTATTCTTAAAAAATAAAAGCGATGGATTTATAGATTCGCGAAATGCTACCTGAGCCATATATTATTTTGTTTTGACACGGTGTCAGATATTTTATTATTATATGAATAAATTATACTGTTTTAGGTGTGCATGAAGAAAAAGCAGAGTTTATCCAAAGATTCTAAAAAATATTAATGAAAGGATTTATAAAATGAACAGTATTAATACAAGCAATCATTATACAAATCTCGATGAAATTCTTCAAAAACCGTTGTCAAAATACATCGACCACACCTTACTGAAGGCTGATGCAACCGAGGAACAAATTAAGATTTTATGTCAAGAGGCTCTAAAGTACGATTTTGCCTCGGTATGCGTCAATTCCTGCTATGTGAATCTTGTTGCCGACATGCTTAAAGGAAGCGATGTAAAAACCTGCTGCGTAGTAGGCTTTCCTCTAGGCGCGATGAACAGCAAAGCAAAGGCTTTTGAGACCAAAACAGCAGTAGACCTGGGCGCTGAAGAAATCGACATGGTAATCAACATAGGAGCTCTCAAGTCCGGAAATCTCGGTTTAGTGAAAGATGATATCGCTTCTGTTGTAGCAGCGGCCGGAAAGGACGCTTTGGTTAAAGTCATTATTGAGACTTGTCTTTTAAATAATGATGAGAAAATAGTGGCTTGTAATCTTTCCATGGAAGCCGGCGCACATTTCGTAAAAACATCTACGGGCTTTTCAACAGACGGAGCGGTTGAACATGATGTAGTGCTAATGCGCAAAACCGTGGGTTCTAAGATGGGAGTTAAAGCGTCCGGTGGAATACGGGACCTTGACACAGCACTGTCCATGATAAAGGCCGGCGCGGACCGTATCGGAACATCGTCAGGTATAAAAATAATTCAACAGTTCCAACAGTTAAAGGGATAAATGCTCTGTTTCGACATAGATGGCAATTGCATTTATATAAAGAAAGCAGCGGATAAATCTGATAGATTTTCCGCTGCTTTTTATGTTAACTTGAAAGATCCTTCGACTCCACTTCGTTCCGCTCAGGATGACAATTAGGGAGACTGTGCTTCGCAGGATGACAATAATATGGCAGGGGCAAGGTTTCTCATTGAGATAAGCCGATCTACTTCGGAGGAAAGACCACCGAACGGTAACATTACTGAAAATGTATGAGCGACCCGTGAGAGGAAGACCCCTCGTATGGGACATGACGGAGCGAAGCGGAGGAATGTCATAAAACGGCGATATTGGTCTTATAAACCTACGTGCTTAAAGGCGTTCGAAATGAGAATCTTGCTCCTGCCTCACTTAATGGCATAAGAACCAACGCAAGCGTTTAGGATGACAATAGTGCAATATAATTTATTTGATATACCCTTCCAGAAAATCTGCGAATTCTTTATTCACTTCGTACCTTGACATAAAGCCTATATTTCTGTAATAAATGGTCTCAAAGTATATACCGCTTTTATTGTATATCCGTATATATACCGAGTTCGCAAGAGCATTTCCTGCAACGCCCACCTGGGCGGGAGTCGTTCCTCCGGTCACAGGCTCGGTACTGCCCATGTCCATTATAGCCCCTGGCTCATCGGTTAATGCCGATCTGCCTTCTGTGGTTCCGTTCTTCGAATCATAGCTTTTCACCATGGGCATATCTTCTGCATATTCCTTGCGCCCACGTTCCGGGTTTGGCGGAGTAACTTTTTCCGGATAAGCTATATTCTGCCCTGCATCGGGTGGTACAGGGGCAACCTGATGGGGGACAACATCAACCTCAAGACCTGTTCCTCTGTTTCCGTCCGTATTATAGTTGAACAACTTATCAAAATATTTATCACTGGAGTCTTTAAGCACCGAAAAATATCCGTAAAATTGAGCAATCTCATCCGGGCCCGTCAATTCACTAATAATATCAAATCCGCCTTTTATCCTGCTCTCCATAGAATATTCAATAAACTGTATCTTTGCAATATCTTCAGCGCTGTTTATTCCGAAAAGTTTCAGATACTCGACGGCATCCTCATCCTTATTGTTAATATAGCTTTCAAACGTAAAGAACTTGAAAAGCATGTACGAATCATTCTTTTTTACAGCCACCACGGCTTCTGAGCCCGCGGGTTTGTAGTAGTATACCTCGCAGCCGATCAAGCTGGGATCAACACTTTTTGCAATAGTGGTTAGTTTAATTCCGATATCATTTTTGTCTATTTGCTGTGGAAAGCCGTATTCAGCCCTCAAATCATCGGATAAAAGTATATAATGCCTGTCATCCAACTGAAATTGATTTATCAGCGGCGCAGCCATGTCTTCTCTCGCATCAGCGACACCCGGTTTTTCATAACCTGGCGAGGATAAATTATTTTTTCCGCTCATCATGTTATGAAACAGAATGCTGCCGGCTATAACTATAGCCAGTCCCAGCGCCGGGAGAGCTTTTCTATAATTAAACATATTAAACATTGCTTTTTTCTCCTTTCCGGAGTGACTCAGGATATTGTTCAGCATCCGCATTTGGGCGGCCTGGTCCGGTTCCACTTTATCAAAAGAACTTTTTAATTCTTCCTTTTTCACTCCAAATCACCTTCCATTTCCATTTTTAATAATTTCCTGCCTTTATGCAGCCAGCTTCTTACGGTAGATTCTTTCTTTTTCAATATCCGTGCTATTTCCACTGTGGAGTATCCCTCATAGTAATAGAGATAAATGGGGGTTTTATATTTTGGAGGAAGAGCAAGAACCATCTCTAAATTACTGTCTGTCGCAAATTTCTGATCCACTGCCTTATCGCCCACATGATCCATACCCACGGTTTTAGACCACCAGTGCTTAAAATGGTCTTTACACAGGTTGGTTGCGGTCCTGATAAGCCAGGCTTTCTCGTGTTCCTCGTTTTGGAAAACGGTTTTATCCTGTATAAGCCGGAGAAAAGTATTCTGCACCATATCCTCCGTATCAGACTGGTTTTTCATATACATGAAACAAACACGGTATACCGTTTTTACATGGCGATTATAAATTTGGGTCAGCTCTTCATTCGTACGCAACAAAGAACCTTTCAATTGTCTTCCCCCTTTCATAAGTAATACGATTGAGGAGTGAAAAACGTTGAGGAAACCGGCCGAATATTTTACAATTTACGGACAGAAAACATACGCTTTCTTTTAAACACTTATACGGGATATTCATGCCATAATGAAAGCGCCCATCGGGTCATTGCCCAACAGGCGCCTGTTACTTGTTATTTTATGCCTCGACCGCCGGCGGATTATATCCGTTTTTGAAAATTTCCTCGAATTCATCAGCCTCTAAGCGCTCTTTATCCAAAAGCGCCGCAGCAACATCTTCCAGTCTCTGTTTGTTATCGATGAGGAGTTGTTTTACTTTATTATAGGCATCATCGATGATCTTCTTGATTTCCATATCAATCTTGGCTGATATTTCCTCACTGTAGTTACGTGTATGAGCATAACTCTTGCCTAAGAAAACTTCATCATTTTCATCGCCGAATACCAGGTTGGCGAGTTCATCGCTCATTCCGTACTTGGTTATCATGTTCCTGGCAATATTGTTGGCGTGCTTAAGATCACTCGCCGCTCCGGTGCTGATTTCGCCCAGCATCAATTCCTCTGCGGCCCTGCCGCCCAGGCTTACGATGATCTGCTCAAGAAGCTGGTTTTTGGTGGTATATTGCCTGTCCTCGTCCGGCTTGTAAGAGGTAAAGCCTCCGGCACGGCCGGAAGGAATAATGGTTACGCGGTCAACCTTCATGGTCGTTGAGACAAGGCGTACGGCAATGGCATGACCGGCTTCATGATAAGCAGTAAGTCTTTTTTCTTTATCGCTTATTACTCTGCTCTTCTTTTCAGGACCCATCATAACCTTATAATTGGCCTCTTTTATCTCTGCCATGGTAATGACTTTTTGATTCTTACGGGCTGCAAGGAGAGCGGCTTCGTTCAGAAGATTTTCCAAATCGGCCCCGGTAAACCCTGGTGTTGTCTTGGCAATATCTTTCAGATCAACGTCATCAGCCAAAGGCTTATTCTTGGAATGAACCTTTAAAATTTCTTCACGCCCTCTTATGTCTGGGTAATTTACCACTACCTGTCTGTCAAAGCGTCCGGGACGCATTAAAGCCGGGTCCAGGATATCCGGTCTGTTGGTGGCTGCAAGGACAATAACTCCTTCATTAACACCGAACCCGTCCATTTCAACCAAAAGCTGGTTCAGTGTCTGTTCGCGTTCGTCATGTCCGCCGCCCAGGCCTGCGCCTCTGTGCCGTCCGACAGCGTCGATTTCATCGATAAAAACTATGCAGGGCGCATTCTTCTTTGCCTGCTCGAACAAATCGCGAACACGTGATGCTCCTACGCCCACAAACATTTCTACGAAATCAGAACCACTTATGGAGAAGAAAGGCGTTCCGGCTTCCCCTGCTACAGCCTTGGCAAGAAGAGTCTTACCCGTTCCGGGAGGTCCCACCAAAAGCACTCCTTTCGGTATGCGGGCTCCCAGTTCCATATACTTCTTCGGCTCTTTTAAGAAATGTACTATTTCTTCCAGTTCTGCTTTTTCTTCGTCTGCTCCGGCAACATCGCTGAACCTTACTTTAAGTTTACTTTCCTCATTTGCCATGCGAGCCTTGCTCTTGCCGAATGACATTACACGGTTTCCCCCGCCCTGCGACTGTTGGATAAAGAAAACCCAGAAGAAAACAAACAGAATGACCATGGCGAACATCGGAAGCATTTCCAGCCACCATGGCGGGCTTGATTTCTTCTCAATATCATAACTTTGCAGCTTTCCTTCGTCAAAAGCCTTATCCAATAGTTCCATGAAGGAGTCCTGCGAAAGGAAACTTATTGTATACCTGAAATCAGGAGAAAAATTCCCCGATGGACGCTCGAGAATTACTTCGGCCTGGAGAGTCTGCACCAATACGCTCTTTACATTCCCATTGTTTAATTCCCTGCGAAAATCGGAATACTTCATAACAGTGGGATTACTGATATTACTGTATAACATTATGATTAGGGCCGTAATCACAAATATGATAACGTAAAAACTAAAGCCCCTTACTTTCTTCAAATATATTCAACCTCCTGCGATTTCTGTATAATAATTGTTATATTGGTATAATACCTCGGTTTAAAACTCATTTAATGGTATCACACCAACCATAAAAACACAATAAAAAAGAATTTTGTAGTAATAAAGTTACAATTCCTCTATAACACATACATCAGGCAAATTGCGATATTTCTCAGCATAGTCAAGGCCGTACCCAATCACAAATTTATCGGGAATGACAATGCCCTGGTAATCAACTTCCAGAGGCACTCTTCTTCTTGATGGTTTATCCAGGATAGTACATACCTTAACGCTGGCACAGTGCTTCGCTGCGAACAAATCCTTCAGATATGTAAGCGTTAAGCCTGTGTCTACAATATCTTCCACTATTAATACATGTTTTCCCGTAATATCATAATCAATATCTTTAAGAATCCTAACAACCCCTGATGATACGGTCGTGTTCCCATAGCTGGACACTGAAATAAAATCGACACTTACATCTATTGTTATGGCCCTGCAAAGATCAGCCAAGAACATAAATCCGCCTTTTAAAACTCCTACCAGTAAAAGATCTTTGCCTGCATAGTCTTCGGAAATTCTTCTGGCCAATTCTTCTGTCTTTGCCTGGATTTCTTCTCTTGGTATCAATACGCTTATTTTAGGCATTTCTTTCTCCTCCGTCTTTTAGATTACTCCACGAAAGCATCAGTATTTTCTTTGAATCCTTTCGTGCCCGATAGTCTTCTGAGGTTCGCATCCCCACGATCCATGCTATTTTGTTGCCTTGGGCCACCAGGGGAATCGTATCTCTCTTTTCCCCCGGAACCTTTTGGTCAATAAAAAACTTTTTGAGCTTCTTTTCCCCATTTGATTTATACGGCCTTATCCTGTCCCCGTCTAAACGGCTTCTTACAACTATATTGCCATTCAGCCTGTCTAAATCAAAAAACTGAATAAGGGAGGTTTCATTAACCATGCTAAAGTCGCCTAATTGGGACATTTCGCTGTTATTCAATATCCTGGCTTCCAAAACCGCGTTTAGTTCTTTCACTTCGGTAAAGCCTTCTATCTTAACGGGGTATGAATAGGGCTTAACATATTTTTTACCCGCTTTTGTAAAAATTAATCTATCATATGATAAAAGAACCTCTATTCCGTTTCTTAATTTAACTTTTTTACCTGTACGATTATTTTGGCATAAGGTTATTATTTGGTCAACATGTACTGACTCAAGGTTTTTTTTGCTTTTGTTTATTCTTTCCCATGCCATTCTGATTATCCTCTTTACAACGGCATTGGATAAAGTTCTTAACCCGGTTGCAGAAAGAACTACGTCATCATCGTCTTCCAAAACTACCGCATCATAAGAATTCCTTGTCACCAGCTCAAGAAGATCTTTATCTTCCCTGACCAGGGTTGAGAGCCTGTATAGCTGATTGACAGGATCAACTCCAAACAACCTTTTAATTACAGGAAAAAGTTCATTTCTTACGCGGTTGCGGGTATACTCTGAAGATTTGTTGCTGCTGTCGGTACAGTGACTGATATTGTTGCTTTCAAGATATTCTATAATTTGTCTGCGGGATATATTCAATAACGGACGAATTATTTCCCCCTGTTTCATAACCATGCCGCATAGCCCGTCCAGCCCCGTACCCCTTAAAATATTAAGCATAACGGTTTCAGCCTGGTCGTCCCGGTTGTGGGCAACGGCAATATAGTCGGATCCAGTGTTTTTCAACACCCTGCTAAATATCCTGTACCGGGCCTCACGGCCGGCTTCTTCCTCGGAAACCCCCATCTTTTTGCTAAGCGCCTTAATATCCACAAAGTAGGTCTTTAAAGATATCCCCCAATCTTTACAAAGTTTTTCCACGAAGAATTGATCATGCTGAGCCTCAGAGCCTCTGAGGCCATGATTAACATGAACAGCAATGAGGGTTAAGTTAAATTCATCTTTTATTTCAAGTAGAATTTTCAAAAGACAGACGGAATCCGCCCCCCCGGATACGCCGACAATAATTTTATCTCCATGTTCCAGCAGATTATTACTGAGAATATTGTTTTTTACCTGTTTCACCAAACTTTTATTATCCATTGTCATTACCTGGCAGCGTTATAAGATTTATCATCATATAAACGATTCCCGAACTTGGTATATTCGGGTATCCATGCTAATTCAACCGTTCCGGTAGAGCCGTTCCTGTGTTTGGCAATAATTACTTCGACTATGTTCCGCTTTTCGGAGTCTTCATTGTAATAATCGTCCCTATACAGGAAAATTACCATATCAGCATCCTGTTCGATGGCTCCCGACTCTCTCATATCACTCAGTACAGGACGGTGGTCGGATCGCTGTTCAGGCGCCCTGCTTAACTGGGATAAGGCTATAACGGGCACATTAAGCTCCTTAGCCATGATTTTCAATGACCGCGAGATTTCAGAAATTTCCTGCTGACGATTATCGCTCTTTTTTCTGCTCTCCATGAGCTGTAAATAGTCTATAATCACCAGGCCCAGGCCTTTTTCCAGTTTCAGCTTTCTCAGCTTGGACATCATCTCCATCGTGGTTGCACTGGCGTTATCGTCAATGTATATGGGAGCCCTTCCCAAAGGGCCAAGAGAATAACCAATCTTTTTCCAGTCCTCAGTATCAAGCTTTCCGGTCCTCATCTTTTCTAATTCAACCATGGATTCCAAAGCCAGGATCCTGTTTACCAACTGAGTCCTGGACATTTCAAGGCTGAAAATCGCGACTGGATAATTGCGCAGAGCGGCATTTACTGCAATATTTAAAACAAAGGAGGTTTTGCCCATTGCCGGACGGGCAGCAACCAGTATAAGATCTGAATTTTGAAAACCTGAAGTTTTTCTGTCCAAATCGATAAAACCGCTGGGGACACCGGTTATATCCCCTTTTTTCAGGCACAGTTCCTCAAGCTGGGTGAAGGTTTTGTCCAACAGTGTATTTATTGGTTCAAGTCCTGTCCTGTTTAAACCCTGGGCCAAATCAAAAATTTGCTTTTCGGCTTCATTAAGAACTTCTACACCTTCCATGGTGCCTTTGTATCCCATATCAATAATTCTTCCTGAAGCCTCGATAAGCTGCCTTAACAATGCCTTATCTTCAATAATCGAAACATAATGGGATACGTTGGCGGTTGTCACCACTGAATTTGCCAGATTGGCAATATAATCGACATCCCCGACTTTCTCAAGGCTTCCGCGCCGGGCCAGAACATCCGATACCGTAACTATATCAACCGGCATGCCCTCTTCATAAAGAGAAATGATTGCCTCATATATTTCCTTGTGTTTCTCCAGATAAAAGAAATCGGCTCTCAGCCTGCCGCTTACTTCGAACAATGCATTCCTGTCAATCAGCAGCGCCCCTAATATCGCCTGTTCCGCTTCCACATTATGAGGTGGGATCCTCGATAATTCCTCCATTTCGTTCCCCCCGGTCAATCAGGTGCCTTGACAATCCTCAACCATTACCTTGATTTTAGTTGAAACTCCAGCATACAGTTTGATCTCAACTTCAGTCTCTCCCAGAGTTTTAATAGCTTCCGGAAGATTGATCATTTTTTTATCTATATCAATTTTGTACTGGACTTTTAATTGTTCCGCGATATCTTTGCTTGTTATAGAGCCGAACAGTTTACCGTTAGCTCCCGCTTTGGATTTTACAATAACCGTAATGCCGGACATTTTCGCGGCCAGTTTTTGAGCATTGGCAAGTTCGTTTTCTTTTCTGTGTTTTTCGGCAGCGTTTTTTGCCTTTGCTTCGTTAAGAGCGGCGGGTGTTGCCTCGACTGCAAGACCCTTGGGTATAAGGAAGTTCCTGGCATATCCGTCATTGACCTCAACAATTTGATCTTTTTTCCCCAGGGTCTTTACGTCCTGCTTTAAAATAACCTTCATGGCGCAACCTCCATTGTATTTTTGATAATAGTGAAATGTCGGCTGCCCCATATTGTTTTATGACGCATCACCCGCTTGCGGGATATGGTTGCGAATACGGGACAAAGCTGACAAATCACCGAAATATTTTTCAGTTTCATGTTCCTGCAAGAGACCGAGACGTATTTTGGCGGATATTTGCCTCTCCAGCGTGGGATAGTCAATTCCCAGTCTTCTCGAAAGCAGGTAGCTGATAATTATAGTGTCCGACAATGTGTCAAGTGCCACTTCCCTTAAATTTTCCCCGGTTTCTGACGCCATCTCGTTATACAGATGAGAAACCGAAAGGAGCAAATCGCTTTTAAGGCTTTCAATAATTCTTATATTTCTGGTGATATCAATTCCTCTGTTATTCATTTTATCACTTCCACCCCTACTTTTTCGAAACAATTATAGCATTTAAAGGGGCAGAAGTTCTAATTTCCCACGCCGGACTTTGTTAAGAATCTTAACATCACTGTCATTCTGAGCGTCAGCGAAGAATCTTAAAGATCCTTCGACTCCGCTTCGCTCCGCTCAGGATGACCATAAAGGGGAGCCGCGCGATCCTCAGGATGACTGAACCTCAATTGAAATACAGCCTATAGATTGATATCTATAGGCTGTTAATTTTTAGCTGGTCAGTTAGTCAGTTGTATAAGGCAGCAAGGCTATATGTCTGGCTCTTTTGATTGCCACTGTCAGCTGGCGCTGGTGCTTCGCACAACAACCGGAAATTCTTCTGGGAAGAATCTTTCCTTTCTCTGACAGGTACTTCCTGGTCCTTGTCAAATCCTTATAATCAATTTCAGCAATTTTATCGACACAGAACTGGCATATTTTACGCTTAGCTCTTCTCACGGTGCTGCGGTTAGCCGTTTTTGCTTCCCCGCTGCTACTCTTTTTTGAGCTTTTATCCTTTTTTGCATCAGACATTTCGAAGAATGCCTCCTTCCAAGACTTCATTTTTGGGGTTTACACGCAGTTTTCTATCTCTCTCTATCGCTCAATATTCGTCATACTATATTAATAGCTCAATAACTATATCATAAATAAACGGACAATGTCAATGATTTGCAATTAAATCCATCACTTTATCTTCAGGCAGTGGCCTGCTGAAATAGTAACCCTGGATGCGCTCACATTTATGCTTCAGAAGGTACGCATACTGCTCTTCAGTTTCCACTCCTTCCGCCACAATACTTAATCCAAGCCTGTGGGCTATATTTACTATAGTTTCCACCAGGAGTCTTCTTTCCCTATTCAATCCGACGTCTTCAATAAAGGTTTTATCAATCTTTAACGTGTTGATGGGAATTTTGGTAAGGTAGTTCAATGATGAATACCCTGTCCCAAAATCATCCAATGCTATCCTGATACCTGTTTCCCTTATTTTGTTCATATTATTAATTACATTATCCATTGACCCCAACATTACCGATTCGGTAATTTCAAGTTCAAGATTTTTCGGGGGCAAATCATATTTTTTTAAAAGATTTATGACAAATTCCGAAAAATCTTTTTGATTAAACTGGATATTTGATATATTTACAGACATTAATAAATCAGTATGTCCAAGTTTATGCAGCTTTTTAATAAATTTAACGGCTTCCTCCAGTATCCATTCCCCCAACGGTATTATAAGATGCGTCTCCTCAGCTATGGGAATAAACTTTGTGGGGGAAACCATACCCATATTTTCACTGTTCCAGCGCACCAATGCTTCAAATCCCATTATTTTTTTATCTGCCGCACGGTATTGCGGTTGGTAATAGAGGACGAATTCATTCTTGTCCAGTGCCGTCCTCAGGTTGTTTTGCAGGTTGAGCCGCTCTAAAACGGCATCATTCATATCCTGGTTATAAAAGGCATATTTCATTCGTTTTTCATCAGCCTGTAATTTTGCCGTATCGGCATTTTTATAAATAATATCAAAACTGTTGCCGTCCTTCGGATAGATAGCCACCCCGATATTGGCTTCTATAACGATGCTGTAATCCGCAATGTATGCAATGCCGTTAATACAGTTTAACAGTTCCGTAACAATTTCGGTTATCCTGTTTTCATCCTCAAAGTCCCATACCATTACGGCAAAGTCGTCTCCGGCCATTCTGGCCAAATACGAGTTATCTATGTTCAGGCTGCGAAGCCTTTCAGTCACTTCAACCAGCAGCTTGTCTCCTATTTCATGACCGTAAGAATCATTAATCAGTTTAAAGCTGTCAATATCAATGATTATAACGGCAATCTTACGGTCAGGGACCCTGGCTATTTCATAGAATTTTTCGTTAAGCCTGCTGCGATTGGGCAATCCGGTGAGAGTATCATAATACGCAAGCTTATGTATTCGTTCTTCGGATTCTTTTTTCACGGTAATGTCGGAGAGGGCCCCGGCCATTCTTACAAGATCTCCTGTGCTGTCAAACAGAGCCTTTCCCACTTCGTAAATCCATTTAATCCTGCCGCTCGGCGTCAGTACGCGATACTCGCACTCAAAATATGGAGTTACCCTGTTCATGCAGTCATCATAGGCTTTTTCGGCTATTATTCTGTCTTCTTTCAAAATCGCGTTTAACCTGTATGTCTTCTCATTCCCCGATATTTTTTCCTTGTCAACTTCCAAAATATCATACCATTTCTGAGAGTAGAAATATGTATCTCTTTTTACATCCCAGTCCCATATACCTATATTGGAAGCTTCAACTACAAGATTGTGCCTGTCGTCTTTCTCCTGCAGCAGCATCTTTTGCCTGATCAGCTCTTCAAGTTGATCTTTTAATTCCTCTTCCGATGCTGCCAACTGTTCATACACCGCCGTAAGTTCTTCATGTTTTTCTATTAACTGTTTTTCCGACATTACACGATCAGTTATACAGATACCCATTAATTCATAGACCGGCATGGTACTGTCTTTTTCTAATATATTAAGATTAAACAATACGTACTCGGTTTTGCCCTCGGCTGTTATCATGCTCAGCTCAAAATTCTTTTTGGTAAGACCTTTTCTATGTTCTTCCAAAGCATCTTTCAGTTTTTGCTGATCATTCGGGGAAAGTAAATCATAAATACTGAAAGTCTTGATTATTTTTTTTGGATCGTATCCCAGTATATTAGCCGCATTGACATTGAATTCCAGGATAATTCCGTCATCCAGGAAGGATATGATTATAATATTTGCTGTTTCAACAGCATTTCTGAGGGTTTTTTCCTCTCTTTTTGATTTTTTGCTAAGAGCCATAAAATATATATTTATCAATATTAAGCATAGACAGAAAGTTCCGACCACCAATGCGACTATTACAACAATGGTGCTTGCGTGATCAAAAGCATCTTTCTTCAGGGAAGTAGCCGCAAAACTCCAGGACGCATTTTCAATCCTGGAAAATCCCATTATTTTTTCCTGATCGTTATATAAATATGATCCGGAGCCTGTCTCCCCCTGCAGCATTCTCTTTTCAAGTTCTGCAAGCTTTTTCAGACTGGGATCATAATTCGCGTCATCAATGGACCTTACCTTGTTTTTTACAAGGCTTCTGTCAACGTGTGCAAGAGTAACTCCTTCAGAGTTAATAATATACCCGTAACCCTGTTTGCCGAATTTAATATTTTCTACTATTTCACACAGACCTTCTGTTGAATAAATTAAGGCAACAAAACTTTTTATGCTGTTATTGCGGAGAACCGGATAAGTGAAAGCTATTGCAGGGTATTCCGGATAGAACATAAGATCCATCATCTCAACGGCTCTATTGCCTTCATTGGCTTTTAAAAAGAATTTTTCCCTGCTTACATCAATTTTCTTTCCCGAAGTTGCATACATCATCCCGTCTTTTGTGATATATGCAAGTTCAACATACTTGTTTGACTTATTGGATTGATTTAAATACTCTAGTTTTTCCTCAATTGAGTACTTGTCACTGTATATGATCTCAGATTCCGAGAGAAGTTCCAGTCTTTCAAAATGCCATTCTATATTATTCTCTATGTTTTTGGCCCCCATCTTTGCTATCTCAACCAATGATTTACTAACCATATTGTTAAGATAGGCATTTGTGTTAAAAATAACTACAGTACCAAAAACAATTGATATTATTATCGCAATAAAATAGTTTTTAATGTCTCTGTCAGATTCACCAAGTATTCTCATGTTATCCCCCAACTATCATATCTCCTGGTTGAGTAAAATACAAGTGATTATAATTACCCAAATTGACAAATTTTAAACATATTCCGCAACATTTTACGTTGGGATATGTGGAAATATGTCGTGGGGGATAATATCAGGCTTATTTATCTTTGGTTTTATCTTCTGCGTTTACGCTTACTTCTTTTTGCTGAGAAACGTTTGTTGGCAATCGTTTCGTTTTTTTATTAATTTTCTTAACAATAATTATTACAATCCATACAAATATTAAGGACAGAATTATATTAATCCATGAGTAGAGTAACCAAACAATAAAATTTTCTAAGCCTATCCTGAAATTTTCTATGGACTGGGCAAAAGATCTGGATGCTCTTTCACTCAGTGTAACCGGCTCGGGTTTCGTCTCAGTTTTGTCGGTTACTTCATTAATATGTACGGTAATTCTGCTGAACGCTATCAATCTGTCGTAATTTTTTATTTTATTTTCAAGACTTTCAATCTCGTAACGAACCTCGGCAATTCTTTTTTCAAGCGTAATAACGTCCTCCAGCTTTGTCGCCTTGGCCATAATGTCAAGGAGAGTTTCTTCCTGTACTTTTAAAGCCTTTATTCTTGTTTCGGTATCATAGTACTGATCAGTGATATCGGTTCCTTCCGAAGATGATTCTATAACCGTTCCAATATTCCCCATACTTTTGAGTACCGTCTCAAATTTTTCGGCCGGAACTCGTATTACGTAGTAGGCGCTTCTTAAGGCCTTCGAACTCATGCTTTTACCCTTTATATTTCTTGACTCGGCAAAACCTCCGAAATCCTTTATCAGCTGATCCATAGCATTTACAGATTCATCGAAGTCCAATGTTTCAATACTAACGTTGCCGTTCATAATTATCTTACGCTGGCTCATTATATTTTCTCCGGCAACTTGTTCCTGAAAAGCAATATTTTGTCCCAGACCGCTTCCGGAATCGGGATAAGGCGCCGCCTTCGGAGCCTCTGCATATACATCAGCCTGATTCTCTGAGTAATTTGCTGCGGGTGCCACGGATGTTGTTTTCCCGCTGGAAGCGCAGGCTGCATATACCAGTGCGACAGCCAGCAGCAATATTATGGCCATAATTTTTTTCATTAATAAACCGGATATTTTTTTTACAGGATAATTCATGACAAGCCCCTCCTTATTACTTCTATACAATTTGACACCGCAGCTTTTAATTAAGTTCATTATATTTTATAAGCATTATGAGTACAACGCGATTTAAGTTTTTGATTCATTTAATTTTAATCATGTATAATAAGCTTGATGGCATACAGGATAACACTGTTGAATTGTATATCAACAGGAGGGACTTTTAATGCGGTTGTATTTTATTCGTCACGGAGATCCCGACTATGATAAGGATGCCCTTACCCCTGCCGGAATCCTTGAAGCGAAAGCCCTGGCAAAGAGGCTTAAAAAAGAGGGGATAGATGAGATTTATTATTCACCGCTGGGAAGAGCCCGCGAAACAATGAACTATACTGCCGAACTCACAGGAATAAAACCTGAGCTGTTGGAATGGACAGAAGAAATATACTATTATCTGGAAGTGGAAAACTGGGGCAAAACCCATGTTTTTCATGTTCCTGGCGAAGTCGTGCGCTCTGCCAAAAAAGGAGAGAACCATGATAACTGGTTCCAAAGCCCTCCATATAACGACCCCGGACTATTAGAACTACTGAAAAAGATTAACGAGCAATCTGATATTTTCTTTGCCCGTCACGGATACAAAAAAGAAGGAGACCTTTACCGGATTATTAAGCAAAACAGCAAAAAAATCGCCGTATTTGCACATGTGGCATTTGGATTAGCCTGGCTTTCCTATCTTCTTGCCATCCCCACCAATATCATGTGGTCAAGTTTTTGGCTGCCTACCAGTTCGGTAACAACAATACTCTTTGAAGAAAGATCCTCCACCTGGGCTGTTCCACGCTGCCTTGGCTTCGGCGACGTATCGCACCTTTATGCCGAAAATCTCCCCGTAAAACCTGTAGGCTTGCGTGGAAATTTTTATTGATATTATTAATTAAAGAGCCTGTCTTCAAGAATGCAGAAAACCCTGATCGCATTCAGCAATCAGGGTTTCCCTTGGCGCGCCCAGCAGAGATCGAATCCACAACCTTCTGGTCCGTAGCCAGACGCTCTATCCAGTTGAGCTATGGGCGCATAAATCGCACTTTTTGTTTTACTTACTATAAAAAGTGCATTAAATATAATAATATAAAGATTAGTAAAAATCAATACCAATTTCATCAAACATATCTGCTGCGCTTAAAGATAAGTATGTATCAAAACATATCCCGTTTCCACAGTATAAAAGCGATAGCCAGTGATACTACAATGGAGCCTGCCAGCACATACAGCCACATAAACGGGTTGCTCTGCTGCGGCAATCCAAAGTTTTGCCCAAAAAAGCTGTAAATCATATTTGGAATAGCCAATACGATCGTCATGGCAGCCAAAAATTTCATGACCTCATTCTGGTTATTGGAAATAATGGAAGCAAAGGCATCCATGGTACCGCTTAAAATTGAGCTATATATACTGGCCATTTCAATAGCCTGCTTGTTTTCTATGATCGTATCATCAAGGATATCAGCGTCTTCCTCATACATTTTAATGAATTTTCCGGTTAACAGTCTTTCCAAAACCGTTTCATTGGACTTTAAGGAAGTATTAAAATATACCAGGCTCTTACTTAAGTCCAGCAGCTTATACAACTCTTTATTCCGCATTGATTTATGCAGCGCCTTTTCAATAAGCTCGCTCTTTCTGTCTATATGTTTCAAATATTTTAAGTAGTCCGTGGAAACATAATAGAGTATTTGCAGAATAAACCGGGTTTTCTTGTAGGTATAGAAATCTCTAATTTGTCCGTTTCTAAAACGTTCCAGTACCGTAGACTGTCTGCCGCTTATCGTTATGATATAATCGTCCCTCACCAAAAGAAGTCCCATTGGTACTGTTTCAAACTTAATGGACTGATCATCCTCATAAACATATGGTATGTCAATGATAATAAGGGTTTGATCTTCATCAACGTCAATATGCGGCTTTTCCTCTTCGTCAAGAGCATCTCTCAGAAAATTCTGTTCTACATCAACATTCTTAACAACAAATTCTATTTCTTCTTCCGTGGGAGCCACAAGATTAATCCAGCAGCCTTTTTCCACAGTATCCAGTCTTACCAGTTCCTGTCCTTCTGCCTGTGTCTTGTAAATCTCCAGCATAGGATTCACCTTCTTTCTATAATAATCACCCCTGAAAAACTTACACTTAATGTTTAATTTACGAATCTAAACTCTTAATTGCCAAAATGTCCGAGTATTATTCCGTGATAGTGAAAAAGTCCGCAGGAGCGGACAAAATCATTATTTCCTATGAATGATTGCCCTCCGTCATTGAGCTTTGGCACTATACGGCTTAGGTATAAACCAGCTGCATTAAACAAAACCTTAATTCGGCAATGTCTGTTTACCCATTGGAGTCTCTCGACTTTTCCGGGCAGCAGCGTTTTTCCGTATAGGAGCCTCACCTAATAGAGAACATATTAACCTGTAATCATCTAAATTATAGACATTATTACATGTAACGTCAACTAAAATATTGCACCTTTTAGGACGGTATATCAAATTGTGGTTTTTTTCCTTACGTTATTGGATTTCTTGCTTTATTGTTTTGGTTAAAGGTGGTATTATATGAATAAATGGGTATGATCCATTATGTTTTCAATCGGGTGTTTTGTATGAGAATTGGACTTGTTACAGGCAGTATCAATGAAGAATCCTGTAAAAGAATCAGTGGGTTTTTATTGCAGGAGTATTCCTCGTTAAATACCTGTCTGGTAGTATTTGATTGCAGCGATTTTGATTATGATACTCCTTCCGGTTATGTATACAACAAGCTTTTTATGATTGCCCAATGTGATTATCTGGATGGAATAATAATAGATACCGACACTTTTGTATACCTTGATATCGAAGGAATGATACATGAGGTGTTTGGGAAATTGCCAAAGCCGATTGTTTCGGTTGGCACACCTATAGAAGGCATTCGCTCGGAACATTCCTTGAAAAAAGCTGTATATGTTTTGTTTGAACAGATTTTAAGTAATAAAAGAGTGCTTACATATGATTCAGAACCTGAATTTATAACAGAAAAAACTTTGGACTTTGAAAACGACGCTTTGGCCGATGATATTCCCAGGTCTGATTCAATTAGACCAGTAACCGTATCGCAGCCGGCTGAAATCGGTGGCCTAATTTTAAGACTTACGGAAAACCTTGTTAAGAACAATGTTTCCCGGTGTTATGTTGTTAAATACTATAAACCTGTTAAATATGAGAACACGATAAATGAGTTTGAAAAACATAAGGCATTTTTGTATTACGGTTTTTCTGAGGGTAAAGTCGTTGAGTTCGATAAATCTTTTTCAGCCACCGACATTATCCCGAATCATCTTTTAAATGAGATTAATGAGCCTATGCTTATTAAACCGATATTTACCGACGGTATTAAATTCGGATTTTTGTTTATCTCATTATCACGGGATACTATCCCTCTGATTAATAATTTATGTAATGAATTATGTTGCTATTTCTCCGGTTATTATTTTCGCCAGGAATATAAAAGACTAAAAAAGGAAATGGCTGTGACTCGTGAAAGTCTCATGCTCTCTAACAGGCGCCTTAATGAATTGACTGTAAGAGAAAACCTGGATAAGCTTGTCCAACTGCGCCATCTTGCTTCGAATATGCTCCAGAAGCGCCTGGCAAACACGGGAGAATACATTTTAATCATAGTGGACATTGATAACTACTATGAGATCAATGAACGCTTCGGCTTTTCTGAAGGCGAGTATATCATTCAATGCGTATCCAATATCCTTGCAGGGTCAATCAGAGAGGATGACTACTTGTCACATCAATGTTTTGAAAGGTTTATCCTGTTGGTAAAGAATGTCCGTATAACTAATATCCAAATCTTCGCTGACCGGTTTGCCAAAGCTCTTGATGAACTGAACAAAATAAGCGACAAACCTTATAAGATAAGCTTCAGTTGGGGATATGCACCGGCAACTATCGAAAGCAATATTGACGATGCATATCTTGAGGCCGAAAAGAAGCTGTTTGAAGAAAAACAGAAAAAGTCAACCACTAATCCTGTCTAAGTGCTTTAATGACACTCAGCTTCATAGCTCTTCTGGATGGCATGAGACCTGCCACCAAACTTGCTATAGGAGCAAAAGTCAATGCTGCAGCCGACAACCAGATAGGTATGTATGAAGATTTCAGTCTTACTTCACCCTCCGGGGTCCATATAACCGAGTTGCCCAGATTTACATTGAATTTGTTCAGTAAGTATGACAAAAGATAACTAAGAGCAACTCCGAGGATCCCTCCGAATACACCTATCCACCAGGCTTCCAGCATAAATAATCTCTTAATATCCTTAAGCCTGGCTCCTATTACCTTAATTATTCCGATCTCGCGGGTGCGTTCATAAATGGACATATACATGGTATTGGCAATTCCTATGGCAGCAATAACAAAAGACATTATGCCTATTCCCAGGAGTATCTGACGAAGCCCCGCTGACTGCTGTTTCATATCATCAAGTATCTGTATTGGGCTGTAACATTCATATCCAAACTCTTTAATTTTGTCCATGACGTTAACGACCTCATCTATATCATCGCACTTGACAATTACACGTTCATATCCCTTGTCATTACTGTTGCCGGAACCTCCCATAACCGCTACAGAAACGTATCCCCTGCCATATATGCCTCCGCCGCCGGATGAATTCCCGTTTTGCTTGTTCCATTTTTCCATTTCCACCTGATACTGCTTCACAGTATCAAAAGGCATAATTATTGACCAGTCATACTCCGAGCCGCTTTGGCCTATCACGCCTACTGCCTCGACTTTGACCGGCTTCGCTTTTACCTTTGGCTGTGGTACTCCTGGCTGTGGTTTTTCACCATAATTCATATCCCAGCTTATGGTAACCTTTTCTTCCATGAGATCGAAACCTTCCGGCGCCGGTTCCCAGCGGTATCGGGACGCCTTGGGATTATAAAAATTCTGGGCGACGTATTGCCCTACCACCATTTGGTTGGTATCCCCTTCCTGCAGGGGACGGCCTTTGATGACGGGAATATCAAGAAGTTTGAACATATCGGCCCTGATGCCCAGGATATTGGCATAGCTGACATATTTGTCGGCCATCATCTTGACATTAAGATATATTACAGGTGTAGCTCCTTCCACTCCCTTTATCGTTTCAAACTGGGCTATCATTTTGTCATCCAGGGGCGGAATGTCCTTTCCATCCGGAGTCTTCCCGCCATAGTTATAATTATAGACTTGTATCTGCATGATATTGCCCATTTGTTTTACCTGGGTCATGAAATTTCTTTCCATGGCAATACCCAGAGAGAGCATGATAACAATGGCACAACAACCAATCATTACCCCCATGACCGTCAGAAAGGTACGAAGCTTGCGCCGCCATAGATTTTTAATGCTTAAAAAAAGCGTATCGGTCAGCTTCATTAAAACTCAAACTCCTTGTCTTTCTTGCGTTTGCGTCTTACCAGTATAATCGTAGCTACAACTGCCGCAGCCACTACTACGACTATAACGTAGAACCAAACGCTTTTGAAAAAGCTCTTTTCTGTGGGCTCTTCCATACCGGGCATTCCGGGGCCATCCACAGGAAAGCCTCCATCAGGCGGCATCGTCATTTCCATGACGTTCATGGAAATTTCTTTTACAAGTTCCTGTACTTCACCGCTGGCATTCTCGTATTGGAATATTAGCCTGCCATTGGCCTGACCGGGCATCATAGGAATAAGATTGAGCTCAAAATACTCAACTCTGCCGGACTCGAAATTACCGAAATAATTGCTCTTGGGCTGAGCCTCAAAACCTCCTTCAACACTGAGCTTCACATTGTAAATATCGGTTTTGCCCAAATTGTACATTTCAAACCCGATATAAACCGGTTGGCCTAAAAATGTTTCAGGCGGCACTGAGATTTCGGAAACTTCAAACCTGGAGGGCTGATATACGGGTATTCCGATAACCTCGGTAGCTGTATGCTGGGTACCCAAGTCATCTTCATATTCAAAAGTTATATTCATCGTATATGTCTTTGATTTGGCATCAGGAATGGTATAGAGGGTCACATTCCAACTCGCGGTGCCCTGAGGGTCAATTTTGTCCACATAGAAGGTATTGCTGCTTCCTACCGGTGTAAAGACATTTCCTGTTTCACTGGAGCTTTCAGTAACCGAGAAGCTGCCTTTAATATTACGAACCAGTCTTGTGCTGTGAGTGTTCAAAAACTCCATGCTGAGATTAAAGTTTTCTCCCGCTTTAACAAGGGTTGGGTCGGAAGAATAGCTTTTTATAATTATTTTTGGAATATTCTTGCCTTCTTTGGGTTCTCCGGTAGAATCGGAATCAATAAATACAGATATTGCCTGGGAAATTGCAATTCCGTCCTGGTTATCCACAGGCTCAACACTTATGGTAATTGGAACACCGCCTCTTGCGGCATCAGGCTTAGGCTGGAAATTGAAGTTTATATTTTTTTCTTCACCTTTCTTAATGTTTTGAACAATATGTAAGTTCTGGGATACAGGCAGCAAGGCAGTAGTTCCGTCTGCCATTATTTTTACCTGGCCGGAATCATACTCGCCGCTGTTTTTGATCCTTACCGAAACATTAAAGGTATCGCCCGGCTTCACCGTTGTCATGGAAGGCTTTATATCAAGGATCTCCAGGACCGCTCCACCACTGCCGGATACAGGGATCCAGATTTCCTGATCCTCGCTTATCACTGTTCCTTTCTCATCGGTATAAACAAGGGAAAATGTGATGGGATGGCTTCCGCCTTTCAATGACGCGGATGCCCTTAATGTATAGTTCAAACTCCTGGTCTCATTCCCGTATAACCTGTCAAAATCAACACGCCCAGTACCTGATACAAGGGTAAATGTATTTTGTGAAAGACCCTTTATCGTTATTTTAACGTCCCTGGCAGAAAGATTACCGTCATTTTTCAGTGTTAACGGCAGTTGGAAGGTGCTGCCTGCGCTTGCTGAAATGCTGCCTGAGGGTGTTAAAACCAGTTTGCAGTTGGTCTGATAGTTTACTACCTTTATGTAAACGGTGTATTCTGTTGTAATTTCATAATTCCGGGAATTCTTATATGTAAGTTTAAAGTTAAGAGGCTTAAGCCCTTCATTTGCAAACTTGTCGGTTTCCACCGAAAGCCTTAATTCGACAGAAGAATTTGTATTAAGCAGTTTTATAGGCATTTGTGTTGTCGGTGTTACTGAGATAAACGGGGATTCGCTGCTGTAAACCGGAGTAAAGAGAATGTCTCTTGCCGAAGAAGCAGTACTGATATTTTTTAAGGTAATATTTACATAACCGGTCTTTCCTGCATTTAAAGATAAGTTTTCCGGTACTGTGGCTATTATGTTGGGCTTGACTTCAGAAGGATCAGAAGG
>JAAYFU010000074.1 GCA_012728095.1 Clostridiaceae bacterium | reverse complement strand
AACGCAGGTCAGTAGCATATCCGAACATCTCGGAAAGAGGAACAAACGCATGAATATTTTGTGCCCCTGCAATAGTCTCCATACCTTCAATCTTGGCCCGACGGGAGTTAAGATCCCCTATAACATCACCGGTATAATCGTCCGGCGTGGTTACGTCTACCTTCATGATAGGTTCCAACAGGACAGGATCGGCTTTCTTCATTGCTTCTTTGAATGCCATTGATGCTGCAATCTTAAATGCCAATTCTGAAGAGTCGACCTCATGGTATGAACCATCCAAAAGAGTAACCCTGACATCGAGAACCTGGTAACCGGCAATTACACCGCTGTTCATAGCGTCGCGGATACCGCTGTCAATTGCCGGGATAAATTCCTTGGGAATGGCTCCACCGACAATCTTGTTGACAAATTCATAACCTTTGCCTGGTTCAAGCGGCTCGATCTCAATAACACAGTGACCATATTGCCCCTTGCCGCCGGATTGCCGTACGAATTTGCCTTCAGCCTTGACAGTCTTACGGATGGTTTCCTTATATGAAACCTGTGGTTTGCCTACAGTTGCCTCAACTTTGAATTCTCTTAAAAGCCGATCAACTATAATTTCAAGATGAAGCTCTCCCATTCCGGCTATAATAGTCTGTCCGGTTTCCTGATTAGTATATACTCTGAATGTCGGATCTTCTTCGGCCAGCTTCTGCAGTGCAATAGCCATTTTTTCCTGTCCGGCTTTCGTCTTGGGTTCAATTGCAACATTAATAACCGGTTCCGGGAATTCCATGGATTCCAGGATTATCGGGTGATCTTCATCACACAAAGTGTCGCCTGTTGTGGTATTTTTAAGGCCTACGGCAGCAGCGATATCTCCTGCGTAAACCATGTCCACGTCGGTACGATCATTCGCGTGCATCATCAGGATACGCCCGATTCTCTCTTTTTTGTTTTTTGTGGAATTAAGAGCATAAGAACCGGATTTCAATGTTCCTGAATATACCCTGAAGAATGTAAGCTTCCCGACGTATGGATCAGTCATAATCTTAAATGCTAACGCTGAAAACGGGGCGTCGTCAGATGAAGGTCTTTCTTCTGTCTCGCCGCTGTCCGGTACAACACCGGTGATATGTGGGATATCAACAGGTGACGGAAGATAATCCACCACACAGTCCAAAAGCTTTTGTACGCCTTTGTTTTTGTATGATGATCCGCATGTAACCGGAACAATTTTCGTGGCGATGGTCGCCTTTCTGATACCGGCCTTTAACTCGTCTTCGGTAAGTTCTTCTCCGTCAAGGTACTTTATAAGGAGTTCCTCGTCAAGCTCGGCAATGGCTTCCACCATTTTAAACCTGTACTCTTCGACAAGCTCCTTCATATCTTCGGGAATATCTGTTTCCTCGTTCTGCTTTCCCAGATCGTCCCGATAATAATATGCTTTGTTCTTCACAAGGTCGATAATACCTTCAAAATGTTCTTCTTTCCCTATAGGAAGCTGAATAGGTACTACATTTGCGTGTAGTCTGTCTTTCATCATTTGAACACAGTTAAAAAAGTCTGCGCCCATTATATCCATTTTATTTACATAAGCAATTCGCGGTACCCCGTATTTGTCAGCCTGTCTCCATACAGTTTCTGTTTGAGGCTCCACACCGCCTTTTGCGCAAAACAGTGTAACCGATCCGTCAAGTACACGTAAAGAACGTTCGACCTCTACTGTAAAGTCAACATGCCCGGGTGTATCAATAATGTTAATACGGCAATTCTTCCAATAAGCAGTAGTCGCGGCAGAGGTAATTGTAATCCCTCTTTCCTGCTCCTGCTCCATCCAGTCCATGGTAGCTGCACCTTCATGAACCTCGCCAAGTTTATGAGTACGTCCGGTATAAAACAAAATTCTTTCAGTGGTGGTGGTTTTCCCTGCGTCGATGTGTGCCATAATACCGATGTTACGTGTGTTTTCCAAGCTGTATTCTCTGGGCATCAATACCCTCCTTCCGATGTAGTAGTGCGATGTTTGCTGCATCTATTTTTCTAATTACCACCTATAGTGAGCAAATGCCTTATTGGCTTCTGCCATCTTATGAGTGTCTTCTTTCTTCTTAACCGCTCCACCCAGGTTGTTGGTCGCATCCAATATCTCTGCGGCAAGCCTTTCCTTCATGGTGCGTTCGCTTCTTTTTCTTGCAAAGCCTACAAGCCAACGCAAACCAAGAGCCTGTCTCCTTTCAGGCCTTACTTCCATAGGAACCTGGTATGTTGCACCGCCCACTCTTCTGGCCTTGACCTCGAGCACGGGCATAATGTTATTCAATGCCTCTTCAAAAACTTCAAGGGGATCCTTTCCGGTTTTCTCCCTGATTATATCAAAGGCACCATAACATATTTTCTGTGCAATACCCTTCTTGCCGTCCTTCATGATGGTGTTGATAAGCTTTGAAACAACCTTATCATTATATATCGGATCAGGCAGAAGATCTCTTTTTGGAACATGTCCTCTTCTTGGCACTTTCCTTCCCTCCTTTACATGATAACTGCGGGTATACAACCCGGTATCACAGGTACTCGAACTTGTCAGCCAAAGTTCGTCAGTGCGAAACGCATCAACATCAAATACTATATATTGAAAACGTCTTGCACGTTGATTAGCCCTGCAAATAACATAACTTTTCAAGTAGTATCCCGAAATATAAGATTCTACTTTTTCTTAGCACGTTTTGCGCCATACTTTGAGCGCCCCTGCATGCGATTGGCAACACCTGCCGTATCCAAAGTACCGCGAATAATATGATATCTAACACCCGGCAGATCCTTTACACGTCCGCCTCTTATAAGAACAACACTGTGTTCCTGCAGATTGTGCCCGATACCCGGAATATATGCGGTTACTTCAATACCGTTGGTCAGGCGAACCCTTGCAACCTTACGAAGAGCTGAGTTTGGTTTTTTGGGAGTAACAGTTTTGACTACTGTACAAACACCTCTCTTTTGGGGAGAGCTCAAATTAATGGCTTTCTTTTTCAGTGTGTTCCAACTAACCTGTAAAGCCGGTGAATGTGATTTGTACAATACTTTTTTTCTGCTCTTCCTAACCAACTGATTAAAGGTTGGCATCCCTGATTTCACCTCCTTATCAATATTGTCAACATTTTATACATTAACGCTTTTACGTTAATTTTGTGAACGTAATATACCTGCGATGGCAGCTCCGACATCGATGCCTGCCGCTTTCCCCAACTGTTTCATCGTGTTTTCGGTATTAACTTTAATCCCCTTGCTTTCACACAACCTGATAATAGGCTCAACTATTCTCCGATCCGCATCTGAAGCAACAAACACCATTTCCAGTCTATCTTGTTCAACAGCTTTTTTGGTTTGTTTCAAACCTACTACTTTTTCCTTCTTTTTTAGTAACTCAATCACTGTAAATCCTCCGGACCCTAAAGTTCCCTGATTATTTACACAACACAAAAACATGCAAACTACCATGTTCGCACGCTCAACTATTGTAACACCGCTGCTTGAAACTTGTCAAGCGTACTTTTTTCACGGAATACACGACTATATTGTTAATTTTTATATAAAGAGAGCATAAAAGAGAGAGTACCTTGGATGGAATAATTAACCGTAAATGTTTATTCCGAGCCTTCCCACACTGATCGGTAAACCCTGATACCACCTTTTTTCACAATATCCTCCACATTCCCGAACGTTTCATTCATGATTCGCTTCAAGGTTTCTCCGCCTTTATTATGATATGCAACAAGCCAAAGGGCACCATTTTTCAATAAATGATTTTTGGCATCATGTATCAGTCGTGTATTCAGTGACTTCCCCGCCGCAATGGGAGGATTGGAAAGTATGTCCCCGAACAGTCTTCCTTCAAGCTGTGAGTAAAGATCGCTTTTCATTACTTCGATACCCAGATTATTTAACTGTGCGTTCTTTTCGGTATAGAGAACCGCGCGTTCGTTAATATCTACAGCGGTAACCTGAAGATGAGGATATCTTGATTTGATGTACAAAGAAACAGGCCCGAATCCGCAGCCCATATCGAGAACAAAATTTCCTGCTCCTGAAGGCCTGTAATTCTCTATTAAAAGCCGGGTGGCTTTGTCTATCTTCTGACTGAAGCCGAAAACCCCGCTGACTGATATAAACTCAAGCTCTATCCCCTTGATTTCATATCTGAATTTATGTTCCACAATTTCAGATCTTGGTTTTTCGCTGTAATAATGCTCCATAACTATTGCTCCCAATATTCAAACAGGTTTCGCATCCAATTTACTATATTATATATTCCGTCAGTTTTCAACAGCTTATCCACAAAATAGAACAATAAAACATTTGGGACAAGGTAATTGTTCTGTTAACTACCTTGCCCCCCATGAATTCAGGCATTTATATTTAATTTTTGTATCGCCGGGAATGCCAGGCAACAAATAGACTCGTCCTCTCTCACCTGATTTGTTCCATAATAAGCGTTAAGATACATTTGCTTGATCTCGCTCATAAGCGGATAACGCGGATTGGAGCCTGTGCATTGATCGTCAAAGGCCTGCTCTGCCATCTCGTCCAGGGAGTCCAAAAATACTTTTTCGTCTATGCCATAGTCCCTTATGGTCTTTTTAATACCTACTTTTTCTTTAAGTTCCTCAATATGTTTAATTAGATTTTTAACTTTTTCTTCGGCCGTTTTACCTTCTATACCTATATAATCGGCAATTTCAGCATACCTGGAAACGGTATGGGGATGAGTATACTGAGGGAATGTACCCATTTTTGTCGGGGCTTCAACCGCGTTAAACTTAATAACCTCGTTTATAAGCAGGGCATTGGCTATACCATGAGGAAGATGATGGAATGCCCCGAGTTTATGGGCCATTGAATGACATACACCCAAAAATGCATTGGCAAAAGCCATTCCGGCCATCGTAGCAGCATTGGCCATCTTCTCCCTGGCGACCGGATCATTGGCTCCGTTTTCATAAGCCCTTGGCAGGTACTCAAATATTAATTTCAAAGCTCCCAGGGCAAGACTGTCAGTATATTCCGTAGCCATTACAGATACATATGCCTCGAGGGCGTGGGTTAAAGCGTCAATTCCGGATGCCGCGGTCAATCCCTTGGGTGCGTTCATCATCATATCGGCATCAACAATAGCCATGTCAGGCATAAGTTCGTAATCGGCCAAAGGATATTTAATTCCCGTAGTCTCGTCGGTAATCACCGCGAAAGGAGTAACCTCGCTGCCTGTCCCGGCAGTGGTGGGTATTGCTATAAAGTATGCCTTCTGACCCATTTTGGGGAATGTATAAACACGTTTTCTTATATCTGCAAAACGCATTGCCATGTCCATAAAATCAGCTTCCGGATGCTCGTACAAGACCCACATTATTTTTGCGGCATCTATTGCCGATCCGCCGCCTACCGCAATTATGCAATCGGGTTCAAATGATCTCATCAGCTTTGCCCCTTCTTTAGCGCAGGCTAAGGACGGGTCAGGAGCGACATCGTAAAATGTTATATGTTTAATGTCCATCTCATCCAATTTGTCAGTAACCGGTTTTGTATAACCATTGTTATAGAGAAAATTATCAGTTACAATGAATGCCTTCTTCCTGCCCATAACGGTTTTAAGCTCGTCAAGAGCAACAGGCAGACAGCCTCTTTTTATATATACTTTTTCCGGCGCCCTGAACCACAGCATGTTTTCTCTCCTCTCAGCCACCGTTTTAATATTAAGAAGATGTTTTACACCGACATTATCCGATACGCTGTTTCCTCCCCATGAACCGCAGCCCAGGGTCAATGACGGAGTCAGCTTAAAGTTATACAAATCGCCGATACCGCCGTGGGATGATGGCGTATTCAACAGAATCCTGCAGGTTTTCATTCTTTCCGTGAATTTATCATACTTTGCCTTCTGTGTTATCGGATTCAGATAAACAGATGCCGTATGACCATACCCGCCGCCCGCAATCAGATGCTCGGCTTTGTCCAATGCTTCATCAAAGTTTTTGGCCTTATACATGGCAAGGACGGGAGACAGTTTTTCATGGGCAAATTCCTCGGTAGGCTCTACGCTTTCCACTTCGCCAATCAGGATCTTTGTGTTCTGGGGAACTGTGAATCCTGCCAATTCGGCTATTTTATACGCAGGCTGTCCCACAATTTTGGCGTTTAACGCTCCGTTTATAATTATAGTTTTTCTAACTTTATCAAGCTCCTTTTCGTTCAGGAACCAGCAGCCTCTTTTTTTAAACTCTTCTTTCACTTCATCATATATTTTTCCCAATACGATAACAGATTGCTCGGAAGCACAGATCATGCCGTTGTCAAAGGTTTTGGAATGTATGATTGAGTTTACGGCAAGAAGAATGTCAGCTGATTCATCAATTATAGCGGGCGTATTGCCGGGACCAACGCCGATAGCCGGTTTACCGCTGGAATAAGCGGCAGCGACCATTCCGGGACCACCGGTAGCCAGAATAAGGTCCGATTCCTTCATCACCAGGTTTGTCATTTCCAATGAAGGAACATCTATCCAGTCAATAATGCCTTCAGGAGCGCCTGCTTCAACAGCGGCTTCCAAAACGATTCTGGCCGCTTCGACAGTACAATTTTTTGCTCTTGGATGAGGGCTTATCATAATGCCGTTTCTTGTTTTAAGAGCGATAAGTGTCTTAAATATGGCAGTTGATGTGGGGTTGGTCGTAGGGATGACCGCGGCTATAACACCGACAGGCTCAGCTATTTTCTTAATCCCGAAAGCTTTATCTTCTTCAATGATACCGCATGTTTTAACGTTTTTATAAGCGTTATATATGTACTCTGAGGCATAATGGTTTTTTATAACCTTATCTTCAACAACACCCATTCCTGTTTCTTCAACCGCCATTTTTGCAAGGGTAATCCTGGCCTTGTTGGCGGCTGATGCAGCCGCAAGAAATATTTTATCTACCTGTTCCTGGGAGTAAGTAGAGTATGCCTTCTGGGCTTCTCTAAGCCTTGCCATTGCCTTTTCCAGTTTTTCCACGTTGTCAATCGGTTCCCTGATTCTCTTCCTGTTCATACTCATCTCTCCTTCTTGCTGAGTTTTCGCTAAATCTCATTTTGGTGCAGCCTTTCGCTGTTTCATGCTTTTGTGGATAATTTGTTAATTATTTAACGAATAAAGTTAAAAAAATTAATTTCTTTTTACCATACTCATTTATTATCTTTGTTATAATTTTAACAATATTCATGACTTAAGTAAATCAGTACATTGACAAATTTTTGTCAATCTTATGTATTTTTTTTTGTGCATTATTCATATTATTTAATATTATACTCAGTTGATCAGAAAATTGGCTTTCCGAGGTGGCAGCTTTCCTGGTATTCGCGAAACGAAACGAAGTATAGTGTAGGATCTTATGTAGGTTGACACAAAAGATTCTTCGCTAGCGCTCAGAATGACATGGATAGGCGCTCTGAATGACATTTGGGGACAAACATGACATTGGGGGTCCAGGATAACATCTTTGTTCTGACCATTCTATCATATGTAAAAGGAGCCGTTGGTAAGACGACAATTCATCTTTCAACAGCTCCTTCAAAGGTTTTATTTATGAATATTATATCCTATATTATTACATCATGCCGCCCATTCCGCCGCCCATGCCTGCTGCGGCTGTATCCTGCTTTTCCGGCTTATCCGCTACAAGACTCTCAGTTGTCAGAACCATTGATGCTATGGATGCAGCGTTTTGCAATGCCGAACGGGTAACCTTCTTAGGATCCACTATACCGGCTTCAATCATATTAACGTACTTCTCGGTGGTTACATCAAAGCCTATACCTGGTTCGCTGTTGAGAACCTTGTCAAATATTACGGAACCTTCAAGTCCGGCATTGGCAGCAATTTGTCTTAATGGCTCTTCCAATGCTTTCGCAATTATCATTGCGCCGGTCTTCTCATCTCCCTCAAGTTCGTCAACAACTTTCTTAACCCTTGGAATAACATTTACAAATGCTATTCCGCCGCCGGAAACAATACCTTCTTCAACAGCTGCACGGGTTGCTGCCAGGGCGTCTTCAATACGGAGTTTCTTTTCCTTCATTTCTGTCTCGGTTGCGGCACCAACCTGGATAACGGCTACGCCGCCCGAAAGCTTGGCAAGTCTTTCCTGGAGCTTCTCCTTGTCGAAATCAGAGGTAGTCTCTTCAATTTGGACTTTAATGGAGTTGATTCTGTCACGGATAGCTTTTTCATCGCCGCGTCCGCCGACAATAATCGTATTCTCTTTCTGAACGATAACTTTTTCTGCACGGCCTAATTGATCCAGTTTTGTTTCCTTAAGATCCAATCCGAGTTCTTCGGTGATTACCTGACCACCGGTCAGAATTGCAATATCTCTCAACATTTCCTTTCTTCTGTCACCGAAGCCCGGAGCTTTTACTGCTACACAGGTAAAGGTTCCGCGCAGTTTGTTAACGATTAATGTTGCAAGAGCTTCACCCTCAACATCTTCTGCAATGATAACAAGTTTCTTGCCCTGCTGAACAATTTGTTCAAGAATAGGCAATAATTCCTGGATATTTGAAATTTTCTTATCTGTAATAAGCAGGTATGGATCTTCCAGGACTGCTTCCATTTTATCCGTATCGGTAACCATGTATCCGGATACATAACCGCGATCAAACTGCATGCCTTCAACCAGTTCAAGGTTTGTGCCCATGGTCTTGGATTCCTCAACGGTTATAACTCCGTCATTGGTCACTTTTTCCATGGCATCTGCAATTAATTTACCGATTTCCTCATCATTGGATGAAACCGAAGCAACACGGGCGATATCTTCCTTGCCTTTTACCTTCTGAGCTATCTCGGACAATCCCTCGACAGCGGCATCAACGGCCTTTTGAATGCCCTTCTTGAGAATCATGGGATTTGCTCCGGCTGCAACATTCTTAAGACCCTCACGAATAATTGCCTGAGCGAGCACTGTGGCTGTTGTCGTACCGTCACCGGCTACGTCATTGGTCTTTGTAGCTACTTCTTTAACAAGCTGGGCACCCATGTTTTCAAACGGGTCTTCCAGTTCAATTTCTTTTGCTATTGTAACACCGTCATTGGTGATAAGGGGAGATCCGAATTTCTTATCAAGAACAACATTTCTTCCTTTAGGACCTAAAGTAATCTTTACTGTATTAGCTAACTTGTTTACACCCGCTTCCAGGGCCCTCCTGGCGTCTTCGCCAAACTTAATGTCTTTAGCCATTTCTTCTACCTCCTATTACTCAACTATTGCAAGGATATCATTCTGCTTAACAATTGTATACTCATTGCCGTCCAATTTTACTTCGGTACCGGCATATTTACTGATAAGCACCTTATCCCCTACTTTAACTTCCATCTTCACATCCTTTGTTCCGGGTCCCACAGCAATTACTTCTGCAACCTGCGGTTTCTCTTTTGCTGTGCCGGGAAGTACTATTCCGCTCTTGGTAGTTTCCTCGGCTTCCAGCATTTTAATAACAACTCTGTCTGCCAGTGGCTTAATATTCATAGGTAAACCTCCTTATTTATTCCCGATCACGGGTTATTTTCTTGTTAGCACTCACTTTAAATGAGTGCTAATACAATCTTAAACAATTTCTTTGTTATAATCAAATGAGAAGTATGGATGATATTGCCTGATAATTTAAAAATAATAAGCAATAATTCAGAACATCTCTTTCAAACTCGATGTTATTCCCGATTTCTCATTATTTTGTTATTTTTCGGATTAAACTATAGAATTCATCTGGTAGATAACCTTTAACCCTTCCAGGGTCAACAGGGTATTTACCTCATCAATCATAGTTGATTCCGATGCAATAAGATTTGCCATGCCTCCCGTAGCGACAACCTTGATATTATCCTCCTTCATTTCTTTCTTCATTAAGCTGACTATATAATCCGTCTGACCAACAAACCCGTAATATATCCCGGATTGCATACTGTTAACCGTAGTCCTTCCAATAATATGTTTAGGTTTGGTTATTTCTATGCGGGGAAGCATGGAAGCTTTATTGAAAAGAGCTTCAGCCGAGATTTTAATACCGGGGCAGATTATACCTCCCAAATAATCCCCTTTGCGGCTTATTGCGCAGAAGGTTGTCGCAGTACCAAAATCCACAATAATAACAGGACCGCCGTATAGCTTCAGAGCACCCACCGCATTTACTATTTTATCGGTCCCCACCTCACGCGGATTCTCATATTTAATATTAATCCCGGTTTTGACCCCGGGTTCCACAACAAGCGGATCTATTCCAAAATATTTTTTTATGGCATCAATGACAGAATGCAAGGCAGGCGGAACAACGGAACATATAATGGCACCGTCTATTGACGACGCGTTTATACCGGCATATTTCAATATTGATATCAGAAGCATGCCGGTTTCATCCGAGGTGCGTTCCCTTGTTGTAGAAACACTCCAGTTGCCTAAAAGAGTATCTCCCTGATAAACACCTATTGAGCTTATGGTATTGCCTACATCAATGGCCAGCAGCATACTTTCTCCCCCTTTAAATGCCCAGCTTTATGGCTTTTATCTGCTTAATTTCAAATTGAATTTCCTTGTCAATCCTTTCGATATCGGCCTGTATGTCTTCAATTGTTTCAATGCGTTTGGTTGTAATGCTTTTAGCCAGGATCTCGCTGGGATTGGTGCTTCTGGTCGCATTTCGTCCATACCGGGAACTTTTGCTTGAAGCAATTCCCAGATTGGATTTATAAGACTTGTTCTGGTGAGATTTTGAATGCTTTGAGTGTTGTTTCTCTGTTGATTTTTGTTCCTTGCCCTTTGTCATAGATTTTATGTTCTCCCGTCCTTTCATATATTCTTGATTTGCCTTTGCATTATTATTCTGTAAGTCTAGTTTTTCTTTTTGTTGATTATTTGCGTTTTGATCCATAAAAACCTCCGTTATAATTCCCAACCGTCATTACACATTTTAACCCTTACGTTAAAAAATTAAAATATCGCATTTTTACCTCTTAAGTTTCCCTGATGGAAATCTCCCCTGAATACAGTTCATGCTCCTTTCCGTTCTCATCTTTTACAATAAGCCTGCCTTCTTCTGTCACATCAATTGCTTCGGCATTGGCTTCACCTTGTTGATTGATAATCTTTATCCGCTTTCCCAGCGTGATATTATACTTTTTCCACTCCCGGACAACCCAGGCTAGGCCTCTTTCGATAAAACACCGGTATACCTTCTCCATCTCGTCTATTATGTCCGCCGCTATTACACTGCGGTCCAGCAAAGTTTCATTGTTTACATTCATCCTGAGTGATGTGGCCAGAGAACGAATGTCATCCGGGAAATCCGACTCTGAGTGGTTTACATTAAGGCCTATCCCGATTATAACCCAGTCAACCTTTTCTGCTTCCGCAGAAAGTTCGGTCAGGATCCCGCAGACTTTTTTCCCGTTAATAAGAATGTCATTTGGCCACTTAATACCGATGCCCTCAATTCTAAAAGGCTCCAAAGCCCGCATCACGGCTACCGATGCCGCGAGCGTCAGTGTTTGTACCGAGCTAGGATGAAGATTCGGTCTTAATAATATTGACATCCATATTCCCAGATTCGGCGATGACGACCATGCTTTACCTCTTCTTCCCCTGCCTTCGCTTTGCATGTCGGATATTACGACAGTGCCTTCAGGAGCGTCCTGTGCCGCCATTTTTTTTAGAACCTGGTTGGTGGAATCCGTTTCCTGAAAAAATTTAAGATTATGTCCAAAAACAGAACCAGTTAATTCACTCTGAACGGCCAATCTGCCATATGGAGCATTCTTGCCGCAGGCCGTCTCTTCCATGATGAGCCGATAGCCTTTTTTTGTAACAGCTTCAATATTAAATCCTTCATCCTTTATTGACTCCATACGTTTCCATATGGCTGTTCTGCTCATTCCAAACAATTCGCTCAGTTCTTCTCCGGAAACAAATTGAGCCTTTGCCTTTTTAAGATACTTTAATATTTTAACAGATGGGTCAGCCCAATCAGACAATCAATTCACTCCTTAGGAATTCTTAATACAGTATATTCCTTACTGTCGGTATAAAAGAATATTACATTTTTATGCTCATTATCCTCATATCGCGTAACCTTGCCTTTTGATTCAAGATATGTGAAAAAGGCATACAACAAGTGATTCCCGGAATCGTTGTATAGCTCCTCATACTTTTCGCGAAGATTTACCAGGTACAATTTTTCGGAGTTTTCATACAGCAGGGGTGTATCCATAACTTCCCCGGCAACCTTAATAAACTCGGGCAAAACGGAGCTTGTAACAAGTACCTCGGGATTTCTGAATGTACCAAAACAATAATTTCTTAAAGGGATGATATTATTATAATACAAATCCATCGTCCGGGAGTCTTCCTGACCTATTTTATATAGCGAAGCATCTGCAACCCAGCAATAGTCCAGTTCCACTTGCAAGCGAAGGCACTGATAATTTGTGTTTTTCAGCTTCTCCGCATCATCCCTGGGATTAAGAAGAGCTGTTAAAACCTTCTTTTTTTCGTTCATTCCGGGAAGCATTAATTCACGGTCATACCATTCCGACAATTTAAGACCGCAATCCACTATATCTTCAACTTTTTCCCTGGTAACATAGAAATAGAGATCAGCCATCCGGACTCCTCCATATGTAGTTTGCAAACCCTTTCACATGAAGTATTATATACTTTTTAACGGCCGGAATCAAATAGTGTGCTTTGCATGGGAAAACCGCTGTAATACTTGACTTTGTATATATCACGGTATAAAATAATGACGAAATTCTTGTGCAGGAGGTAAACCTAATGAATAAAGCCGAATTAATCAATGCTGTAGCTCAGCGTTCGGGCCTTACAAAAAAGAATAGCGAAGCTGCTATTGATGCTTTTGTAAATGTTGTCGAAGAAGCTTTGGCAAATGGTCAAAAGGTAGTTCTTGTAGGCTTTGGAACATTCGAGACAAAGAACAGAGCCGCAAGAAAAGGTCGCAATCCCCAGACAAAAGAAACTATCGATATTCCGGCGTCAAAAGCTCCTGTTTTTAAAGCCGGCAAGTCTTTAAGAGACAGAGTGAATGGTTAATAATCGATGACGCTTAAGGGCAGATAAACGTATTATCTGCCCTTAATTTATAATTTTTATTTTTTATATTGATTATATTATAATATAAATATTATATAGGTTCCTTCAGCATAGGTTCCTTCAGCGATATAGGTTCCTTCAGCGATTTTCTTACAAAAAGAGTTCCGACTTCTTCACCGTTTAAAATTCTTTGTATTATGGTAGGATCTGTTCCGTTGGCTATCACCATATCAGCTCCTGCATTGGTTACTATTTCAGCGGCATCAAGCTTGGTTACCATTCCTCCCGTTCCCCGTCTTGAACCTGCTTCCCCTGCGCAGCTTCGTATTAAATCATCAATGGTTTCAACAACGGAAATAAGATGGCTTTCCTTGTTTTCCCTGGGATTAGAATCATAAAGCCCGTCAATATCCGAGAGGATAATCAGTAAATCAGCTTCCACCAGTTTTGTGACAACAGCAGAAAGAGTATCATTATCTCCGAACATCATAAGACTTTTTATCTCATCTACGGATACAGTGTCATTTTCATTTACTATCGGGATAACACCGAGTTCCAGTAGATGATTAAATGTATTCAGGACGTTTTCCCTTCTTATCTCGTCATTTATATCGGGTTTCGTCAGCAGTATCTGAGCCACCATCTGATTATATGTAGCAAAAAGACGGCTGTATATGTTCATTAACTCGCACTGTCCGATAGCGGCCAGAGCCTGTTTCATTCCCATGCCTTCCGGTCGTTTTTTCAGGTTGAATTTCCCCATGCCGACACCAATGGCGCCGGAGGACACCAATATTATTTCCTTATCCTCGTTCATCAGCTCAGACAGCGTCATCGCCAGGCGATCCATCCTGGTGAAATTCATTTTGCCGTTTTCATGGGTCAACGTTGACGTACCTACTTTTACAACTATTCTCTTTGAATCTTTCAAACGCAATCTGTGATTAATTTCCATAATAAATTCCTCGATTCTTTATATTTCAACAAGGGTAATATTTAACCCGTTTATTTTGACGAACACTTTTTTATACTGCTGTTAAATCGTTTAATAATGCTGTTTTCCCATTGTGTCATCAATGGTTGTTTTAGGGGAATCATTTACCATTCATCCCGAATAAGTTATTATAGACATTGCATAAATAAATTAAGACGTTAATTTATTTATGCTGCAACATTTTTGAGCCAAACCAAAATCCAACCCCCCGGTGGTTTGGCTTATTTTTTACCTCATTTTCAACATAAAAAGTATCAGCGCTTAGCTTTCACCCCTTGATATGGATTCGCATTTACTGATACATTAGATTTAATTATAAGCTCATACACCGGATAATTCAATCTTAACAGCAAAAAGTGTAAGTAGTTATAGCATCTTCTTTCATTAGTGCTATAATATCACTATGCACATAAAAGATAAGGATGGTTTTGAAATGGTTTCTGAAAGATTAAAAAAACAAATACAGTTTATCGTAGAGGCTGATAAAATTAAAAATATTTTCAGAAGGTCAAAAATACACGATGGCTCCCGCAGGGAAAACGATGCCGAACATTCATGGCATTTGGCTTTAATGACCTTTCTCTTAAGCGAATACTCAAAGGAAAAAATTGATGTTCTTAAAGTGATAAAGATGTGTATAATTCATGATATTGTTGAGATAGATGCCGGAGATACCTTCTGTTACGATTCAAAAGGAAACCTGGATAAACAGGAACGGGAACAGAAAGCAGCCGATCGCATATTCGGATTGCTTCCGGAGGATCAGGCATCGGAGTTAAGGAATCTCTGGGAAGAGTTTGATGCAATGGAAACTCCCGAGGCAAAATATGCTGCCGCATTGGACAGACTGCAGCCGGTATTGCTTAATTACCTCAACAAAGGCGGAACATGGCAGGAGTATAATATAAAAAAAGAGCAGGTGATTAAGCGCATCGGCCAAATAGAAGAAGGTGCGCCCGGACTTTGGGAATTTGTATCCTGGCTTATAGATGACGCTGTCGCTAAAGGATATTTGACCGACAAGTAAATAAAAGATCTGCCTTCGCCCGTTTTAAGGCCTGGAATAACATATTTTGTATTATGATAAGCTTATTTGAGTCTAGATAAAGGGATTGTCTCAAAACAATCTGTCATTTTAAAGACTCTTCGGCCATTTTAATGCTTAGAATAAAAAGCCATTATTTTGAGACAACCCCTGAAAATCAGCACTGGATTACTTTCTAATCAGTCCCAGTACAGTTGATTTATTATGTATGACGATTTCACCATTTCTTTTGGAAGCTATTTCCCCTATTGAAAGGGCACCCTGCACTATTGGCTTAAGTTTATTCTGGATGTTTGCCAGCTCTTCTTCAAATTTGTCTTCCAAGAACATGGCCCTGGAAATACAGTTAAAAAGAAGCGGGAAATGATAATCCGGCGCATTTTCAGTGCAGTATTCCGTTATTTCAAGAGAAGAACTCAAAAGTGAATCAACATCGCCTTTCAGCACATATACCTGGCTGTTAACCGGAATATCTGCAACACATATTATTTCATAGTTATCATTAAGACCAATCGGATCTCTCACTATTATCGAACCGTCCTCCTGGACAATGCCGAAAGGATGATCTTTTGCTATGGCAAAAAAGTCCTCTTTGAACAAGGTTATGTGTTCTTCAGCCTCGATAACCTCTTTATATACTTCAAAAGCATTATCTCCATCCAGGGATATTAAGACGTTGTCTATTGATCTGTCAACCGAAAACGGCCCCATCAGCTTCCTCCAGCCATGCTTTACGCCGGAGAAGCAGGGTTCCGGAATAACGCAAACATAGAGAACATCCTGATAGATACCTTTGTTGTCAAAGATACATGGCCGCTGATTCATGTCATAAAAGCCTGCTCCCCCGCCCAAATAGTTCACATATGTGCCCATCTTCTTAAATAACGTATCAATGAGCGCTTTCATATGAGGAGATAACCCGTCAACCAGCACCAGAGCAGTATATCCTTTCATCGAAGCGGGATCTTTATTGAATCTCATCATATGAGGAAGAACGAGGGAAGTAAAAACAGGATTAAATCTTTCGACAATAAATCCGTGGGGTTTGTTATTTTTACCTGTCAGCAGCCCCGGATAAATAGCTCCGAAAAAGTTTATCCCTTTTTCATTCAAAAATTCCATAACTTCTGGGACTTCATCTGCGGATTTATATCCTGCCAATATCATGAGTTGCTCATCCGGCTCAACAATAAGGCGGTTTATATACGTCTTCAATCCCTCTGCATTCTCAAAATACATAATGCCCCCTCAATTCATATTGTAATCTTGCAGAATGTCAATGGTTAATAATTACCATCGTTTGATAAAAAATAAACATACTAACTCTTCAAAAATTCATTAAAAAATATATCAAAAATGGTTTGTGTCATTATGCAAATAACACCGATTCATAATATCCGGCAGAAAATAATGTCAGGCTGAACGGGTAATCCAGCCTGACAACTTTTAATTGATTATAACTATAAACCAAGCGTTATTATTTAAAGGCATTCCAAAAATCACCTTCAGTATCGATATACTCGCTCAGATCGGCATACGGTATGAAAAACTCCTGCATTCCTGCAGCATATGCTGCTATATCTCCCGCAGTATAATAAATAACAATACCGTCTTGTTTGACAGCAAACGGCGTATCCGGCCCTATGACTATTTCGTCTGTAAAGTACCCCATCTCGTCCATTTTTTCTCGTACCTGCCCGGATACGACCGTACTTAAATATTCCCATGCGCCGGAATCAGTCCTGAAAAGATCGGCAAGACCGTATTTTACTCCTGTTTCGGTATCAATGCAGATCGTGTTCCTGTATGAATAACCGTGAACTGCTCCTAATAAATCCGTAAAAATATTCTGGTCGATTAAGATAAGATTTTTCTCCCTGGTAATCACATAAGTGCTGTAAACATACATCGTATTTTCCGGGCCGTCGAAACGAACCAAGTCTTCATAAGCCTCCACCATTTCATAATATATGGTATCATTAATCCTTTTCTCAATTGAATTATCCTTCATACCCGATATAACCGGACAGGAAAGCGTAGCCGCCGGTGTAGGAAGCTTAATCTGCTTTTTCGCTACAACTCCGTCCCCCAGGTCAATATCACCGCTGTTCTGTGCAAGAATTCTCCCTTTTGTATCAAGTACCGTCATTTTACCGTTTAAATGTCCCCTAATTAACTCCCCGTCCTTTATGAATTCCCCTCTTCCCGGTAGTTTCGGAAGCTTTCGGGATTGCTCCAGTTCTTTATCTATAAAGTAAACCGAGGTGCCATCGTTAACACATACGTGTTCATTATCAAAACTTGATACAGAATCAAAAATGAAATCGGTAGATTTCTTTAAATCAGGGGTTAAAAGCGCCTTTTTACAGTATTCAAAATACTCTGGCGGAATATAAGCATAGTCATCAACTTCTTCCCCTACCACAATAAGCCCGTTACTCATTCTTTTTATTTGGCGCAATTCGAAATTAAAAAAACACGGGCTTAAATCAATGAAAGATCTTTCGTTTACCTATCAGTCTCATTCTGTACGTCAGCGAAGGACCTTATGCTAACAATTGGGCGGACGCAAACAGGTTTATATCAATGAAAAACATTGCGCCCGCCAATGATGTCATTTAAACCTAAGCAAAGGTGTAAGGCCTTCTGCTTAAACCAATATTCGCGTTTATCATTAGTTATTACAGTACAATAAGATTAATTCGACCTATTTAATATAACTTGAAAATTCCCGTCCTAACTGGAAACAGTCCTTAAGCTCGTTCTCATCCGGCTATATTGTCTATACCTACCTCCTTATCCAGTATATCCATAAACTGCTTCGAGTGCCGGTTCCATACCGTGTCAATCAAAACCGTTTTTTCGTCTTTAATGAGATAAGTATTATAACTGGAACCGTTGAACGTTGAAAGCTCATGCCCATGAAAACTCCTTAATTCCCAATCCTTAAGACCTAAATAGTATACCTGGTCTTTTACCTGTATCATATATGCACCTCCGCAACTTAGGTTTACTTTTTACTTACCCAATTATGGATAAATGTATCCATGATTATTTTAAGTTTTTTCAGCCCCTAAATTTTGGAAGCACCTTTCTGAGGAAATACCCGGTATATGATTTATCGGATTCGGCTACTTCTTCTGGGGTTCCGGCAGCTACTATCCGTCCGCCTTCATCTCCGCCTTCAGGACCTAGATCAATAATATAGTCTGCTGTTTTTATCACATCTAAATTGTGTTCTATGACGACTACGCTGTTGCCTGCGTCCACCAGCTTTTGCAGTACTTTTATCAATATGTCCACATCAGCCATATGAAGGCCCGTCGTGGGCTCGTCCAATATATACATAGTCCTTCCCGTTGCTCTTTTTGAAAGTTCCGTAGCCAGCTTCACCCGCTGGGCCTCTCCGCCTGACAATGTTGTGGCCGGCTGCCCAAGCTTGATATAACCTAAACCTACATCATATAATGTTTGTATTTTTCTTTGTATTTTAGGTATGTTCTCGAAAAACTTAAGAGCCTCGTCCACCGTCATGTCAAGGACATCAGCGATATTCTTCCCTTTGTACTTCACTTCCAGGGTCTCACGGTTATAACGTTTTCCTTTACATACCTCACATGGTACATATATATCCGGAAGAAAATGCATCTCAATTTTAATTATTCCGTCACCGGCGCAAGCTTCGCATCTTCCCCCGCGTACATTAAAGCTGAACCTGCCGGGTTTATATCCCCTGGCTTTTGCATCAACAGTCTGGGCATACAACTCTCTTATATGATTGAACAAGCCCGTATATGTCGCCGGGTTGGAGCTTGGCATACGGCCAATGGGCGACTGGTCAATATTAATGACTTTATCCAGGTGCTCCAGGCCCAGTATATCCCTGTGCAGTCCCGGCTTTGTCTTTGCCCTGTTAAGCTTCTGGGCCAGTTTTTTATATACAATTTCATTTATTAACGAGCTTTTCCCTGACCCGGAAACCCCGGTTACACAGGTAAATACCCCAAGGGGAATATCTACGTCAATATCCTTGAGATTATTTTCCCTGGCTCCCAGAACCCGTAATATCTTTCCATTAGGTTTACGTCTTACTGACGGAACTTCTATTTTTCGCTTACCACTCAAATACTGGCCGGTTATTGATTCGGGATTGGCCTTTATACTCTCAATGGGGCCTTCGGCAATAATCCTTCCTCCATGCACCCCCGCTCCCGGACCCATATCGATAATATGGTCGGCCGCATACATGGTATCTTCATCATGCTCTACGACTATCAGGGTATTCCCCAAATCTCTAAGGCGTTTAAGCGCCGCAAGGAGCTTTTCATTATCCCGCTGGTGAAGCCCGATACTGGGTTCATCCATAACGTAAAGCACGCCTGTAAGACCGGAACCAATCTGGGTTGCAAGACGTATTCTCTGGGATTCACCGCCCGACAGAGTGCCTGAATTACGGTTCAGGGTCAAATAATTAAGACCCACATCCATTAGAAATCCCAGACGGGCTTTGATTTCCTTTAAAATCTGAGCAGCTATGAGTCTGTCTCTTTCATTTAGCTCCAGATTATCAAAGAATTCTGCGCATTCCCTGATTGTCATGGAAGTAATTTCATGAATATTTTTTCCTCCCACCTTGACTGCCAGGCTCTCTTTTTTCAGGCGCATCCCGTTACATTCAGGACAGGGTATGTTACTCATAAAACTTTCATAATATTCTTTCTGGCTCTCAGAAGTGGTTTCCCTGTAACGCCTTTCCATACTGTTTATTACGCCTTCAAAGGTGGTAAGGAAAAAGCCGTTTCCATAATCCTTGTTGTACTCGACCTTGATTTTTTCATTCCCGGTACCATACAGGATTATGTCAATAATTCTCTGGGGAAGTTTCTCCACTGGTGTATTAACATCAAAATTATAGTGTTTGGCAAGAGCATCCAAATACATCCGGCTGTAACCATCCTCGTTGGCAAAATTCCACCCGGTTGTTGCCAGAGCTCCTTCCACCAGAGATTTATTCTTATCCTGTATCACAAGGTCAGGGTCAATTTTTAGAAGTGTCCCTAAACCGCTGCATTTTGGGCAGGCGCCGTATGGATTATTGAAGGAGAACATACGGGGTGCAAGCTCTTCTATACTTATTCCGCAATCCGGACAGGCATAGTTCTGGGAGAAAACCATCTCTTCCCCACCTATGACATCAATAGTCACCAGCCCTCCCGTCAGGTTAAGGCATGTCTCAATGGAGTCGGTAAGACGTTTTTGTATACCCGGTCTGACTATCAGGCGATCCACAACAATTTCGATAGTATGTTTGCGCTGCTTTTCCAACCTGATATCTTCACTGATCTCCATTACTTCCCCGTCTATCCGCACCCTGACATATCCGTTCTTTTTGGCATCCTGGATCAGTTTTGCATATTCACCCTTGCGTCCCCTGATTACCGGTGCCAGAACCTGTATCCTGGTTCCTTCTTCTAGTGTCATGATCGCATCAACCATCTGGTCAACGCTTTGCTGGGTGATGGGTTTTCCGCATTGGGGACAATGGGGTACACCAATACGTGCAAACATTAACCTTAAATAATCATAAATCTCAGTTATTGTTCCTACGGTAGACCTGGGGTTCTTGGATGTGGTTTTCTGATCAATCGAAATAGCCGGCGAGAGACCGTCAATATACTCAACATCGGGCTTTTCCATCAGTCCCAGGAACTGACGGGCATATGCTGAAAGGGACTCAACATAACGTCTTTGTCCCTCTGCATAAATAGTATCAAAGGCAAGGGACGATTTGCCCGAGCCGCTTAATCCGGTAATAACTACGAGCTTGTCCCTTGGTATTGCAACGTCAATATTCTTAAGATTATGTTCACAGGCCCCTTTTATATATATTTTGTCTTTCATTCCATACTCTTCTTTCTAAATCAAAAATGATATATTGGTTTATTGTTAGTTAGTATAATATAACGATATATTTTTATTGTAAACCATGTCGTACTCTGAACAATAATAATCATTATACCGAACATATGTACGGAATTCAATAAGCGGCTGACATGAAAAACAATACAAAAAAGAACGCAGAATTTTCATCATATTACCGGAAAAACTGCTTTAATATAATGACCATGCGGACAGGATGAAAAGGTGGTGGAAATACCGGGGAAACAACATCAAGTGCCTATTAAAAAAATAATCATCTCATCGTTGTTTATATGCTCTTGTATTTATCACCAAACTTATTAACAAGAAATTCCTTTAATTCGCTAATATTATCTACATCTTTTTTCCTTATCAATGACGCTTGATTTATCGTTAAATAGAAAATAAAATAATCTTTGCTCTCCAATAAGGAATAGAATTGGTCATACTTTAGCTCACCCGTTGACTTAAGTTTTTCATTCTCAAAAACTATCCTGTCTTCATAAAACTTTAAAGTGTTGATGCTGTCAAATGCTCCTGTTTTATCTGTCTTTATTCGCTGCGCGTTTTTCCTTTCAATTTTAAATAAAACAACAGCAATTGCTGATGCGAACAGTATAATCCAGCCTATTAAGAGTTTGATATAGTCTAAAACACCGCTTTCATAACTTACAATCAGACTTCCAATAAAAGAAATCAACCCTATAAAAGGAATAACAAGCTTATTTCTTCTGAAAGTCGCAATGTATAAAAACTTCCTGTAATCTTCTCTTGACATGGTTGTATTAATAATGATTTTAGGCTCTCCCATATCATTCATCCCTGCTTAAACATAATGGTTCAATGAGAAATACATAGAAAATATATCTACAGTTTAACGATATGATTATTATATCATTTTATTAATAATTCTCCAAAGACAAAAAACCGCCAAAGGTATTTAAACCAATGACGGTTTTGTAAACTCGCAAACAAACTTTGTAAGTTTGAACAAACTCGTTGTAAATGACAAAATACAGCTCAGTGTTAATGGCCTAGAAGATAGGATATCCTTGAATATCTCCGAGGATGAAGAGCCCATGGTTGCTATGGATGTTAATTCCATAGAAACGATGGGTTTTTTCAACCTTGAGAGGAACCCATCCTTCTGCGATGGAGTGAGGCTTAATAGTGAAAGGTAGAGCCTTATCGCCAAGGACTGCCAAATCCTCCTTATGAACCTCGGTCCAGCCATCAGCGTGTGTGAGGGTAAGTTTATCGATGTTCATAGTTTCGTTAGAGGTATTGGCAATCTTCACCTTTACAAGGGCGATAAACCCTTCATCTCCACACTCAATCGGTCCGACTTTTTTGTTTTCTACCACCATCAGACCACTACCCATAACCTTCGCCTTACCGTTGCCGATGACTTCCATTGCCTTTCTCGCAACGATATAACGAACACCTTCATACTCTCCTTCTTCGGTAGCCTTGTTGTATGGAGTAGTGTCAACAATATCCTTTGCCTCGTGGGGAAGTGCACGGAACAGAGGACTGGAAAGGCTATAAGATTCGCCTCCTATATTAAAGAATACAAATCCTGCCTCCGGGTTTTGGGCAGTTACCACAACCCTCTTAATCTCCCCAGGGGCGATACGGACAGGAGCCCCATGCACCTTGGAGCCTGCACACTCATTGCCCTCCGAATCAAGAATACTAAAGAAAATGTCTTCATCGGTAATCACTAATATTTCACTTCCTGTATTACCGATGTCCATAACCAGGCGTGCAAGCCTGTACTCCCTGATCTGGTACCTGAAGGTATCATGATACACAGGGATAAGCAGAAAGTCTGAAATACCCATTTCCTCTCCGGAAACAGGTGGTTGGGGCTCAAGCGTAAGGTCAGGCAACTGTGTCATAGGAATAAGTTTTATAATATTGTCTTTCTCATCGCCATTCTTATTTTCATTTTCGCCTGCTTCCATTTTATCACTTTTAGAAGTATTCCCCTCTGTTTCCCCTATGCCATCATCAGGGATACTTTCACCTTTCTTTTCTTCCTCACTTTTGGAAATATCACTATCCATTGAAGATTCAACATCTGAACCATCTGCTTTTTCATTTTTCTGATCCAGGTTTTGATTAGCATGTATATTTGAGATTTCCTGCCCGTCTGCAGATTCCTCAATATCACTGGGGACATTGGAACATGAACAGCCCGACAAAAGAATCAATAAACTAAGTAAGACAATCGCTATTTTTCTATACATATTATCGCATCCTTTGATGTATATAAAATCAATGCTTTTATCTTCTTTACTTACTATCCGTTTATGAAGCCGATTTATTCCCGTTTATGCAAAAAACCGCCAAAGGTATTTAAACCAACGGCGGCTCTGTAAATTCGAAATAAACTTTGTAAGTTTGAACAAACTCGAGTGTAAAGAAACACAAATGTTCAGTTACAAATAAGTTTGCTCACGTAGTTACAAAGTTTGCTCGTGATGAAATGTAGTTGTTGCAAGGCTTCTCGCTGTTTCTTCCCTTGTAGTGACAAAGTTTGCTCGTGGAAGGTAATGAGTATTCATACGCAGGGTATAACCTACGGGAGGAAATATCGAAACCACCTACACATCTGAATTCTACTTGCTTTCGAGGGATTACAACTACGTCCGTTT
>JAAYFU010000073.1 GCA_012728095.1 Clostridiaceae bacterium | reverse complement strand
TTCCTGCTCGCTCTTTTCTTCTTCGCCGCCTATGTAAGGAATAACATTGTCTATCATTTCAGGCCAATCCTTAAATGATTTGCCTGCGCCGGAAATAGCCTGATAAGTACAGGCAACAACATTAGTAGGTTCAAATTCCTTAAGTGCATGAAGAGCCGGAACATAGCTTTGTATGGAGCAGTTGGGCTTTACGGCTATAAATCCCGTCGATGTTCCCAGACGTTTTCTCTGATACTCAATTATCTCAAGATGACCTGGGTTAATTTCCGGAATAACCATAGGCACATCCGGAGTCCAGCGGTGGGCCGAGTTATTAGATACAACGGGAGTTCCTGTTTTGGCATAAGCTTCCTCCAACGCCCGGATCTCATCTTTTTTCATGGCTACCGCGCAGAATATAAAATCAACATCCGATGCGACATTTTCTACCTGAGAAGCGTCTTTGACAATAATGTTCTTAACAGAATCGGGCATGGGAGTTGAGAGCTTCCATCTTCCCTGTGTCGCTTCCTCATAAGTTTTTCCGGCTGAGTTTGCGCTTGCCGCAATAGAAGTTACTTCAAACCATGGATGGTTTTCAAGAAGGGCTACGAACCTTTGTCCCACCATACCTGTGCCGCCGACTATGCCGACTTTCAATTTATTTATCATAATACTGCTCCTTTCAGTGTTTGATTACCAATAGGACCATATACTTAAGAATAATATTAATACGAAAGAAAATACATTTTCAATTAGTATATTTTATAAATTAACCGGGGTCAATGATGATTTAAATGTATTATTGCCGAAAGTCCCGACCTTGCTGAATCAATTGTTGTCCCAGTCAAGATTTGTCCACTGTTTTACACATATACCATCATCCCGGCAATAAAAAGTTTCAAAGTTCTGATTTCTTCTGTCATAGATTGAGCGGGAAGATGTTAAGTTACCTTCCGAATCACGCTTGAGGCTTTCAACGATGATATAATCAACCTCAGCCCCTGGTGTAATCGTATTCGGCAATTTACCGGGAGAGTACTCATCTTTTAAGATAATGTTGCTGTTCTTATCCATCTGTATGATTACTATCTTTTCGGGAGGAATCATAATCTTAAGTGAAATCTTGATATTGAAGCTTATAGTCTTACTATTCCCGTTTTCTGTTACTGTCGTTGTTTCTTCAAGTGTCTGTGTAAAAGATGCCCCTTCCCCTTGTTCGCCAGCAAGCGAGATACCTTTTCCGGAAATGGCATAAACACTGCCATCAGCGCTCTGATAAACGGGATTAATGTAGCGGGCTATGGTCCCTTGCCCAATAGCAACATAAATGGTGCCTTCAAGACTTGTTTTTTCTTCATTGTCACCTTCATGGATACTGACATGACCGTCACTTATTGCTTCATCAGACGCTGATGCGGTAAAGCCGACTTCATTCTCAGTGGGAGGTATCTTTACAGAAAAATAAGGAATACCTTCAACATTATCAAAAACAAATTCCCTGGTTTCAAAGGTTTTGCCGGTATCATCCTTCAGGGTCCTCGTTTTAAGAGTAGCATACAAACGTTCCTGATACTTGCTGTCGGCATTGTCAGTATTTATTATTCCGCCACTGGAATATTTATTGAAGTTGTCTTTAAGATATCCTTCCATGTCAAAAAGGTCGAGGTATTCATCAGTTATCAGTACACCAACCAGTCTGTCCCGGTTATTATGTTCTCCTTTATCTTCAAGGGCCAGCTGGCAACCTGATGCCATGAATAATATTAAAACAGCCAGACATATCGCTAATATCTTCCTATTCATCATCATTATCCTCCAAATTACCATCGAATTTCAGAATATCCCCCACATCGCAGCCAAGGTAGTAACAAATTTTGTTTATTGTACTAAACCGGACACCTCTCGCTTTGCCGCTTCGGAGAATTGAAAGGTTAGCCTCGGTGATTCCGATAAGAGCGCACAGTTCCTTGGAAGTCATGCCCCGTTTTTTGAGGATTTCTTCAAGATGAACCCTGATTGCCATTGAGAATCCTCCTCAGATGATCATATCGTTATCTTCCTTGAGCTGCTTGTTTTCCTTGATATACTGTGCAAGTAGCAGGGCTGCCAGCACAAATACGATTGAAAAGACAGGTATTCGAACCGTGCTGTTGACTACCGATAGCGTGTTAATGAACACAAGCTGCAAAAGGTTATATGCGATATTTGAAAGTACTGTTATAACGAGAGCCAGCCCGCATATATGTGAAAGTTTTTCTGCACAGGTCACTGCCTGCTCCGAATAGCGGTCCAGCGAAAGCTCATGAAGAAGGTTTTGTCCGCTTGATACTACTGGTATGATTAACAGATTAGGCATGGCATCTACGATATATTTAAAGATCAGGAAAACATAGCTCATACCGAGTCGGTGCTCGTTTCCTTTATTACCGGCACGAAGCTGCTCAAGGGAATCCATAAGATCACCGAATTGGGCTGTAAAAACAAGGAGAACGATAATGATGTTGACTATATAAAGCAGTATCATGAGATATTTCTGGAGGCTAATGGTATCAGCGGAAAAAAACAGCCGTAAAATCCGAATCAAAATATAGCCGGTCAAAACAGAATAGGCAATACTTCCAAGCATGGCCTTGCCAGCGCTACGTCCTGTTCCGGATCCAAAGAATTCGCCAAGCAAGCCGGGATTAATCATAAAATAGATAACAGCAAAGAGTACTGCGCTGAAAACTGCCAGTAGCGCATCTTCAGGATACAGTTTACGTTTTTTTCGAAACAGGAACAAAACCAAAACCGGTATCAGGCATAAAGAAATGTAAATAACAATAGATATCAAATTACCTGTACTGCCGGACAGGGAGAGAATTCGAAGCAGTATTCCAATCTGTTCAAAAGGGAAAGCTATTACAGTTGAAAAAACCTGTGGCAGAGCTTCCCGGGCAAGTTGCAGGATAATACAGATGATTGCCTCGCAGCCGAGAAAGATATAAAATGATTTATGTTTCATATTACCTCCAAATTATTGTTAAACGATAATTTTAACTTAATTATAAAGCAAAATTATCGTTAGTCAATAATTTTTTATATAAGACCAGGTTAAAGTCCGACGTATCTTTTTTCAAATATGGTTTACATTTCAAAAGGTCCATGCTATAATATTACGGCGTGAATACAGAGTGGTCCGCTGTCTGCAGAGCAAATAAATAGTATAAGTAACAGATAAGAACACTCTATGATTAGGAGGAAAATACGATGGATATCATTCGTGCAATTGAGCAGGAAGGTATGAAAAAAGACTTGCCAAACCTTAAAGTCGGCGACTATGTAAGAGTCAATGTTAAGGTTAAGGAAGGGAATCGTGAAAGAATACAGGCATTTGAAGGAACTATTATTGCCATGCATGGCGGCGGTATCAGAAAGACAGTTACCGTTAGAAGGGTTTCCTTTGGTGTAGGCGTTGAGAGAGTATTCCCGGTTCATTCCCCTAAAGTTGACTCATTTGAGATTATCAGAAGAGGTAAGGTAAGAAGAGCGAAACTCTATTACCTGCGTGACAGAGTCGGTAAGAGGGCAAGAGTCAGAGAAGACATCGGAGCTTCGAAAGAATAATAACATGATAAAAAGAGGACTTAAAAAAGGTCCTCTTTTTGTATTAGGGAAAACTTTTTATACCCGCCTGCTTATTAGCATTAGACTCTTCACTGACGCTCAGAATGACATAGAGTGTGTCATCCTTGGCTGAGTGCAGCACAACTTACCGTCATCCTGAGCGAAGCGTAGCGGAGTCGAAGGATCTTTTAAGATTCTTCACTGCGTTCAGAATGACATAAGGAGGCTCAGAATTGCAAAAAGGATCAAGGTTAAAAACGTCAGCTACTTTTTGATACAGTTTTAGGATACAATAAAGATAAAGTTTACCTAATGGATATTACGGAGTGATAAACAAATGATTATTCAATGGTTTCCCGGACATATGGCCAAAACAAGACGGGTCATATCCGAGCATCTGAAACTGGTTGATGTTGTCGTTGAACTGTTGGACGCCCGGATTCCCCAATCCAGCAGAAACCCGGAAATCGATTCAATAGTAAGGAACAAACCCAGGATTATAGCTCTAAACAAAAGTGATTTATCAGATCCCAAATTGAATAGCAAGTGGAAAGATTACTTTGCAAAAAAAGGTATAAGCGTTATTTATACAAACGCTATAACGGGTGCAGGTTTAAAAGAACTGAAGGAAAAACTAAAACAGCTTACCAGAAAGAAACTGGAATCCGCGCAGGCCAGGGGACGTATTCAAAGGCCTGTAAAAACCATGGTTGTAGGTATTCCGAATGTAGGAAAGTCCGCTTTTATAAACAAGATTGCCGGAAAAGCCAGTGCCGAAACCGGGGATAGGCCAGGTGTCACAAGATCACAACAATGGGTTCGGATTAATCCGGAAATTATGCTGCTGGATACCCCCGGAATTTTATGGCCTAGATTCGAGGATCAGAATACAGGCCTGAACCTGGCTTTTACCGGGGCCATTAAAGATGAAATAATGGATACCACGGAACTTGCGGCCAAATTAATGGAAAGACTGGCTGTTTTATATCCTGAGAAAGTTAAAGCGAGATATAACCTGGAAACCCTGGAAAACAAGAAAGGTTTTGAGCTTTTGGAGGAGGCCGGGAAAAAGCGCGGCTGCCTTATTTCTGGAGGAGAAATCGATTTATACAGGATTGCTGCTATTGTACTTGATGAATTCAGGGGAGGAAAGATTGGAAAGATTACACTGGAAGCTCCTCCCGAGGAGGAAAATCATGAAGAAATTCACGATTAAAAGCCTGAAAGAACAAGCCGATGCCATGGAAGCGGAAGAAGCCTTTAAATGGTTGATATCCCTGTCGGAAGAATATGGGGAGCCTGTGAAGAAACTTGCCGATAAATATTATAAGAGGATGGAATTAATTAAAAAGGAAGAAGAACGGCTTCTGGCAATGTCATCAATGGAATTTGAAGCATATAATAACGGTTATTGTCTTGTCGGAGGCATTGACGAAGCCGGCAGAGGCCCGCTGGCAGGGCCGGTGGTTGCAGCCTGTGTCATATTACCCAAGGGTTGTCTTTTACATAAGCTGAATGATTCAAAAAAACTCTCGGCGGAAGTAAGGGAACAGCTTTATACCCGGATAAAGGCAGAAGCAATTTCATATGGAATTGGTATTGTCGAAAATCATGTTATTGATGAAATTAACATTTACGAGGCTACCAAAAAAGCTATGGAACTTGCTGTAGGCTGTATGAAGACCCGGCCAGATTTTTTGATAACTGACGCAATTAGAATAAACGTAAACATACCCCAAAGAGCCGTTCCAAAAGCTGATCAGAACTCGGTTTCAGTGGCCGCAGCCTCAATTTTGGCAAAAGTTACCAGGGACAGGATAATGGATAAGATGGATGAGAAATATCCCGGTTACGGATTTGCGAAACATAAGGGCTACGGAACCGCGGAGCATATTGCCGCCATAAAGGAAAAAGGACTTTGCCCCATTCACAGAAGAAGCTTCACCCACAATTTTGTATAGAACAAAGTCAGGTGATTAAATTGGATACAATCTACATAAATCCGGCTATATCTCAGCAAGTTTTCCAGATACCTTCCAAGGCAGTCCTGGAAAATCTTAAAGCAGGTGATATACTGAGAGGAAGAGTACAATCCGAAGAGAACGGAATGCTTTTAATAATACTTTTGGACGGGTCCTCTTTTACTGCCAGCATTCCCCAAGGGCTTTCGATAGAAGTAGGAGAGACTGTTATACTGGAAATCGGTGAACGCCTTAACAATCAGCTGACTGCAAAATTAATCAATGTGGAAGCTGAAAGTACCGGCAAAGCTGACGGTGAATCAGCTCTTATTAATATAATTAAATCCAACCTCGATTCTTTCGGCGTTGCAGTTACTCAGCGGCTAATTTCAGATGTGCTTGACCTTATTAAGCAGGAACCAGGAATCTCTACGGATAAAGCTTCTTTTATGGTTGCCAACGGACTTTCGAAGGATCCTGGTATGACAGAAGTACTGCAAAAAATATCAGAACATGAATTCAGCCTTCACGAAAATCTCTTAAATCTTAAGGAAGAGCTTGCCAATGCTCTTATTAAAGCCGGGCCGGAAACGGCCTCGAACCTGATAAAGCCGCTTGTTATATCACAGGAAACCGAAGAATTGTCTTATACCTTAAAAGAAATGTTGTCAGGGGTATCTCCCGGACTGGCCCGATCCATTGAACAAAATGTCCGGGAATTGCTGATAAGAACACTTATGGATGAATTCGGAGGGGCTGAGAATGGTACGGTCAGGATTGATAAAGAGGCCCTGGATTCACTTGTAAAAAGCGCCCTTCAAGGTTTGGAAAACCGGAATGTTCATGATGAAACAACTATAAGTAAATTGTTATTAACGCCTCAAAATGAGGATGCTTTATTGAAAGCTATAAATAAAGCCTTGGAAAATATACATAAAAAGGCCGGGAACACAGAGAACAACAATAAAAGCCCCGAATTGCAAAAAGCGATCAAAGAAATCCTGGATAAACTGTTTGATAAGGTTTCAATAAAAGTCCAAAACGGTGTTGCCGAAGATATTGATATTAAGGAAAAGAACAGGGCGCTTAAAGGAATAATGAACTTTTCGCAAAAGATTTTAAATAATTCGGATCAAAACGCAAAAACATCAATTATGCATGCGTATAAAGAGATAGGCGACGCCTTCAGATTCTTTAACCAGGTTACCACCTATGATGCCATACTTCAGCTGCCTATTAAGATAAACAAAGAGAATACCACCGGTGAACTCTATGTCATGAAGAGGAAAAAAGGCAGAAAAAAGATTGACATTGAAAATTTTACACTGTTTTTATCACTTACGACAAAAAACCTGGGTATCGTGGAAGCTTTTTTGAATTCAAGCCAAAAGTGCATAACAATAAGTTTCAGAGTTGAAGACGAGAACCTTGTGAAGATGGTGAAGAATAATTACAGGGTCTTGTATGACGGGCTTTTGGAAAAAGGTTTCAGGCTGGTGGATATGAAGTGCAGGGTGTTGGAAAAGGAAAGGGCCAATCCTGTAAATGCGGCGAAAAAAGCCCAGGAATTGCTTGGTACTAAAACACGGGTGGATTTGAAAATATAAAAAAATCGGATATTCCCTGTTTAAACAGCGATCGGATTAAAAAGTGATAGAATTATCACTGAAAACATTGAAAGACGAAAAGATTTCTTGTAGAGCGAGGTTCTTTGATGGCATCGGAAAGAAAAGAGGAACATAAAATTAAAAAAGCTTCGGCATTAAGTTATAATCCCGGAGAGGACGGCGCTCCGAAGGTTATAGCCTCGGGTAAGGGCGTAATAGCAGAAAAGATCATCGAAAAGGCCAGGGAGGCCAATATACCCATCTATGAGGACGAACATCTGGCAGAAGCGCTTTCCCATGTCTCTTTGGGTGAAGAAATACCCAGGGAGCTTTATGAGGTGGTGGCAGAAGTTCTTTCATTTATCAGCAGGCTGGATGAATCATACAGCATAAGTAAAAAGATTATGAAACATCACGCAGGATGAAGGAGAGAGTACCAATGAATAACCGCGCCTACGGCGCTTTGGGTGAGGAAGCGGCAGCGGCATATCTTGCAAGGCAAGGTTATATAATAATATCACGCAATTTTCGTGTCGGCAGGATGGGAGAGATTGATATTATAGCGAAAGACGGGGAAACACTGTGCTTCATTGAGGTTAAGTCCAGAAGCGGTTACAATTTCGGAACTCCAGCCCAGGCTGTTTCAAGTCAAAAGCAGGCTGCCATCACGAGGATTGCGCAGGTCTACATGCAGAATAACAGGTATAGCGATATACCTGTCCGGTTTGACATTGTGGAGCTTTTGATGGACAGGGATGGCAATATTAATGATATTTTCCTCATTAGAAACGCATTCTGATACCAACAAAGGGACGGATGACATGGATATTTTTTTTGATGCCCATTGCGATATATTGTCGGCGATAACTAAACCAGAAGAGCTTTTTTCCAACAATAGGCACTGGGATGCAGAGAGAGCCCTTTCCAACGGCAATTTCATCCAGGTGCTTTCATTGTTTGGGGAAGGCAGAAACCAACACGAAATAAAGGACAAAATGGAGGGTCAGCTTGCTATGGCCCTTCTGGCTGAAAAAAGCTACCCCGAAAGGATAAAAATAATAAGGGGAAAAGATGAGCTGTCCAATTTTGTAAACTGCTCTGAACCACATAAAGCAGGCTGTTTAATAGAGGTCGAAGGGGCAGAAGTAATCGGCGAGTCTTTATCGGAACTGGAAAGGTTGTATGAAGCCGGACTTCGTATACTGACCCTGTGCTGGAATTATGACAACGCCGTGTGCGACAGTGCTGCAGGAGACAGCATGCATAACGGGCTTTCGGCCTTTGGCCGGCAGGTTGTGGAAAGGGCCGAAGAACTAGGGATAATAATTGATGTATCCCATGCGTCCGACAAGACTTTTTTCGATATTGCGGAAATTTCCCGTAAACCATTTATTGCGTCTCACAGCAATTGCCGCTCCATCTGTTCCCACAGGCGCAATTTGACTGACGAGCAAATAAAATGCATTGCCGAAAGCGGCGGGGTTATAGGTATAAATCTGTGCCCCGATTTTCTCAATAATTCGGGAAATGCCGGTTTAACGGACATAATAAGGCATATAGAGCATATATCTTCCCTGGTGGGAACCGAGTATATCGGTTTCGGTTGTGATTTTGACGGAATAGAAAGCCTTCCTGCCGGTATATCAGGGGTACAGGATATGGGTAAAATAATAGAGGCTCTTTTAAGGCTAAACTATAAGGAAAAGGATGTAGAGGATATCGCTGGCCTTAATTTTGTAAGGTTGATGCAAGTTATGCTGTAACTTGAGACAGACTGAAAAATAATGTATAATACCTTAGAATATCATGTATCTTATAATAAAGCAGTCATGATATCTGCGGAGAAGTGATGGATAACAGAAGTGATCTGCTGGATATGACTTTTGAAGAGCTTAAAGAAGCTCTTACAGCTATGGGATTTCCGGCATACAGAGCAAAACAGATTCATCAGTGGCTGTATTCCGGCCGGCTTGATATAAACGAAATGACCAATCTTCCCAAAAATATGAGGGAAAGACTGTCTGGTGAATTTATAGCCGGCGGATTGAAAATAGCAAAAAAACTGGTATCTGAAATTGACGGTACAAGGAAATACCTGTTTGAACTGAAAGACGGAAATATTATAGAAAGCGTTCTGATGAAATACCGTTATGGTTATTCGGTTTGTCTGTCCACGCAGGTGGGCTGCCGTATGGGTTGTGCGTTTTGTGCGTCAGCCGGCCTTGGTATGGTAAGGAACCTGACGGTCGGCGAGTTATTAGCTCAGGTTCTTGCCATAAGCAATGACATAGGCGAAAGAATCGGTCATATAGTACTAATGGGAATAGGCGAGCCCTTTGATAACTATGATAATGTGCTGGAATTTATGAGGAGGATCAACCGTGAGGATACTCTGAACATCAGTTTCAGAAAGATGACAGTGTCCACTTGCGGAATAGTGCCTCGTATACTGGAATTTGCACGGGAGGGAATACCGGTGAATTTGTCGGTATCCCTGCATGCGCCGAATGATGAAATAAGGCAAAGGATAATGCCTATAGCCAGGAAATGGTCTTTCGATGAGCTTTTGGCTGCCTGTAAGGAATATACGAAGATTACCTCAAGGCGCATTACGTATGAATATTCGATGATAGAGAACGTGAATGACTCTGCTGAGCATGCAAAAATGTTAGCTGAAAAGTTAAAGGGTACACTCTGCCATGTAAATCTTATTCCTGTGAATAAGGTGGAGGGAACAGCCTTCAGCAAAAGCTCAAAGGCCAGGATAGAAGATTTCAGACGAACTTTGGAAAAGTACGGCATAGCCGTTACCGTCAGAAGGGAGTTAGGATCGGATATTATGGCCGCATGCGGACAGTTGAGGAGGAATAATATTACCTAAATCCGGGAAGGTGAAAGTTTGAAATACTCAGCACTAAGTGATATTGGCCTAAAAAGAGAAAAGAATGAAGATAATTGGAATATCGTTTTGGACAGGGAAGGTAACCCCATTGGATTCATCATTGCCGACGGTATGGGAGGTTATCTTGCCGGAGAACAGGCCAGCAGGATAGCTGTTGAAAATATGTCTTTAATGGTGCTGGAGTGTACTTCCAAAAAGCTTTCCGATGAGTCTATCAGAGAAATTATAATAAGCGAGATTAATAAAATAAATGACAGGATTATGAACTATTCCCTTGAAAACCTGGGAGGACTGAAAAGCGGAACGACACTGTCGGTTGGTATGGTTATAGGAAATGATCTACATATAATCCATATCGGAGATTGCCGTGTTTACAGGATAAGAGACGGCAAAATAACCCGTCTGACCGAAGACCACTCCTATGTTGCAAAACTCATTAAGGAAGGGCTGATAAGCGCTGATGAAGCAAATCATCATCCGGACAGGAACCGCATTACACGTGCTCTTGGGTTTCAGGAAGACTTCTTCCCCGATATTAACAAAGAACGCATACAACCAGATGATATATATATTTTCTGTACCGATGGGCTATACGAAGGTATGAGTGACGAAGAAATACTGGATACGGTTATTAAAGAGCCACGTGAGAATATTGCCAAACGTCTCATAGAAAAAGCCAAGGAATCCGGCGGGGCGGACAACATCACTGTAATTGTTACCTGGATGTAGTCAAAGGGGTGTAATAATGATTGGAACTGTTTTAGGAAATAGATATGAGATATTGTCCGAGATAGGGTCCGGCGGAATGGCCAAGGTTTACAGGGCCAAGGATCGCTACCTTCAGAGAATCGTTGCCATAAAACTGTTAAAAGAAGAATTCCGTGAGGACAGCGAATTCTTAAAAAGGTTTGACACGGAAGCTCAGGCAGCGGCAAGCTTAACCCATCCCAATATTGTCCAGATATATGATATAGGTGTTGATAATAACCGTTACTATATTGTAATGGAGTTTGTGGACGGCATTACACTGAAAGAATATATTGCGCGAAAAGGCGCTCTTGACTGGAAGGAAGCTGTAAATATTTCATTACAGGTATGCAGCGCCCTGGCGAAAGCTCACAGCAGAAACATTATTCACAGGGATATAAAGCCCACAAACATAATTATGACATCGGAAGGCATACCCAAGGTAGCGGACTTTGGTATAGCCCGTTCTTTAGTCAGCGAAACTGATACGGTAAGGATTGATACCATAGGATCGGTTCATTACTCTTCGCCCGAGCAGGCGAGGGGAGGGTATACCGATGAGCAGTCCGACATATACTCAATGGGAGTTACCATGTTTGAAATGGTTACAGGTACTTTGCCCTTTGAAGGAGAGACGCCGGTTTCGGTCGCTTTAAAACATATACAGGAAGTTCCTCCCGTGCCTTCATCCATAAAGCCCGATATACCGCAGGCCTTGGATGAAATTATACTTACTGCGATGGCAAAAAGCAGACAGGATCGTTACGCAACGGTATCGGAACTGATCAATGACTTGAAAAAACTGCAATCCAAGCCTGGTTCCACCGTTGATATCCTGTTACCCGAAATAAAAAAACACGGCAGGCCGGAAACAAGAAATATACAGGAGCCTTTGGAAGAAGAGTTTGTTATGGCAAGTAATTATAAAAAACCATCATCAACAGGAAAAAGAAGCAAAAGTAACGGAAACAGCAATAAATTCGTGATGCCTGTAATCTATATTCTGCTCATAGCTACTATTCTGGGAAGTATAGGCTATTTCGTAAAGATGATCATAAATGAAATTGTTGGCGAAACGACCAATACCCAGGAAGTTGTCCTTGGCAACTATGTAAACCGCAATATAGATGAAGTGCTGTTAGAACTGGAAAGCCAGAACATCAGGCCTGTGGAAGTTGTTTATGAGCCAAGCGATACTATACCGGAGAATATAGTCATATCCCAGTTCCCCACCGCTGATTCCACAATGAAGCTGGGTGGCTACACTACCCTAAGACTGGTGGTAAGCTCAGGGGCAGAAACGGTGGAAATCCCTAATGTTGAATGGCAGGATCACAGCGTAGTGAAGCTGAAGCTGGAGGACGAGTATAAGCTGAAAGTTGTTGAAGTAGCTGAGTTTAACGATGAAGTCCCCGCCGGCTTGAGCATTAGGACTGATCCACCGGCAAAAACGCAGGTTAAGAAAGGAACCGAAGTTACCTTATATTGGAGCAAGGGCCCTGAGAAAAAAATGGTGATAGTGCCCGATTTGATAGGAGATACTTACGAACAGGCTTTAAAGAAGCTTATGGATGCCAGGCTTAAGCTGGGAGAAACATTCCCTAAGGGTAGTGAAGGGCATCGCGGGAAAATCGTGGATCAGGCGCCTAAAGCCGGAGAGACTGTTGTTGAAGATACACCTGTGGTACTTTATTTTGAGGAAAAAGTAGAGGAACCAGGCGGCAATATGCCAATACCGGGAGGACATTCACGGACAATTACAATTGGTCTGCCGCAGGAGTATAATGATAGTGAAACAGTACGGCTTAGAGTTATTCTTACAAATGTAAGGACAGGCGATCAAACTCTGTACAAGGACCTGGCAAGCGTACCGGTGACCGATTTTCCGTACTCACTGATAGTTCCGGTTTTCCCGGGAAGCGAAACAAATGTCAGGGCATATATTGACGATATCCTTGTATATGACAAAACATATTAGTATTACTTCTTCAGGAGTGTGATAATCAGCTTGTCCGAAGGGATTATTCTAAAGGGAGTCGGAGGTTTCTACGAAGTTCTGGAAAGCGGAGGCGATGCGATTTACACTTGCAAGGTAAGAGGCATACACCGCAAGGAAGGCGGGATTACTCCTCTGGCAGGAGACCGGGTTACTTTTGAAATAATTGACGAGACGAAAAAAGAAGGGCGTATAGACCGGATTTTAGAAAGGCGGAATTATTTTATAAGGCCTCCGGTGGCTAATATTGACCAGCTGGCGATTGTTGTGTCGGTGGCAAGTCCGAGTCCGGATTTCATGTTGGTGGACAAGCTTCTTATAACTTGTATCTCCAAGAATATAAAGCCCTTGATCGTGATTAACAAAGCTGACCTGGATACCAACAACGGTATTGAGAAAATAAAAAAAGCGTATAAGAATACAGGTTTCCCCGTATTGGTATTAAGCAAGTTTTTCCCTGATTGGTATGAAGACCTTCATAAGCACCTGATTGGAAATGCAACCGCCTTTGCCGGTCAGTCGGGTGTTGGTAAATCCACTATCCTTAACGCTGTTTTAAAAAGCTGGGTTATGGAGACCGGGGAAGTAAGTGAACGAATTCAGAGAGGGAAACATACGACTCGTCATGTGCAGCTTTTCAGACTGAACGAGGGTGGTTATATCATGGACACTCCGGGATTCAGTTCCTTTTCTGTTTTGGAAGTCGGATACCAGGACCTTCAGAATTATTATCCCGAGTTTAACAGAAAAACTGAAGAATGCCGGTTTAAAGGCTGCAGTCATACAGGCGAGCCGGATTGTGCAGTGAGAGAGCTGTATAATGAAGGAGAAATTGACCAAGGCCGATATTACAGGTATATCGAGCTTTATAAAGAGTTGAAGAAAATATATGACAACAGGTATAGGAGATAAGCGATGATCAAGGTAGCACCGTCTATTCTCTCAGCGGATTTTTCAATTTTGAGAGAAGAAATAAAAAAAATTGAGAATGCCGGGGCTGATATGGTGCATATTGATGTTATGGACGGGAATTTTGTCCCGAATATAACCATAGGCCCTTTAGTTGTCTCCGCGATACGCCCCCTGACGAAGCTTCCTTTTGATGTGCATTTGATGATAGAAAAGCCTGATCGGTATCTGGAGGCATTTAAAAAAGCCGGAGCCAATAATATTACCATCCATGCAGAAGCGGTTGTTCATTTGGACAAAGCGCTAAGCAGGATTCGCGAGATGGGGCTCAAGGCAGGCGTATCATTAAATCCGTCCACACCTGAAACGGTACTGGAATATGTATTGGATAAAATAGATATGATTCTTGTAATGACCGTAAACCCAGGTTTCGGGGGGCAGACATTTATTAAGGGTATGCTGGATAAGATTTCGGCTATAAGGAAGATGGTTTCGGAGAGAAATCTTAACATTGACATTGAAGTGGACGGCGGGATTAATGAAAAAACGGTTTCCTTGGTTACAGCCGCAGGGGCTAATGTTCTTGTCGCCGGGTCCGCGTTCTTCAAGAGCAAGGATCCAAAAGCATTTGTAAGCCTCCTTAAAGAAAGAGGAGCATTAAAATGAATGTGCTCATTGTGGGAAGCGGAAGCCTGTCTGATGAAAGCCTGGTAAAGAAATACCATCAATGGGCGGATTTAGTTATTGCAGCAGATGGCGGACAAATGCACCTTAAGAAATATGGTTTTAAATCAGACATTCTTCTAGGCGACTGTGATTCCATTGACCATACCGAACTTGCTGAGATTAAAGCCCGCAACGATTCCGAACTGGTTACTTTCCCAAAAGAAAAAGATTATACCGATCTTGAACTTGCAATTAATGCTGCTATAGAACGAGGAGCAACAAGTATTGTTCTTCTCGGTGCAACCGGTACCCGTCTGGATCATACGACCGCAAATATTCATTTGTTGTATAAGTTTATTGAACATAATATCGAGGGCTACATTGAAGATGGATACAACAGGATATACCTTGTGAACAAGTCTCTGACAATAAAAAAACAGGATGGTTATAAAGTCTCGATTCTGCCGTTGCCCCCATATGCGGGAGGAGTGACCACAAAGGGGCTGGCTTACCCGCTTACCGATGCCAAATTAAGCTTCGGTACCGGGCTTGGTATAAGTAATGAATTCTGTGACGAAACAGCTGTCATTACCCTTAAAGAAGGGCTTATTTTAGTTTTCGTATCAAGGGATTAACGGATTTTTGTTTGAAATTTTTCAATATTGGTATTAAGATTATTACATTGGGTGTAAATAAATGAATACAGGCATGCTTATAAGCTATAAGGAGAGAAGACGGTATGAAGGCCAGGAATTATTATCAGTGCGAAACTGAGGATTTCAGAGATTTCAGGGAGATGATTGAAAATGTTACAAAAAAGTATCCGGACAGAGTAGCCATATCTTACAAGAAAAATCCCCATGATACCGAGACCGTAAATGTAACCTACAGTGAAGCCAGGGACTTTATTCGTGATTTGGGGACAGAATTAATCTCCCTGGGATGCCGTGAGAGGAAAGTAGCACTGATAGGTGAAAGCTCTTATGAGTGGATATGTACATATTTTAGCCTGATGTCCATCGGAGCGATAGTTGTACCTATAGACAAGGATTTACCAACTGAAGAAACGGCCGATATCATGAACTTTGCCGAATGCGAATTTGTTATTTACAGCTTGGTCATAGAAGAAAAGATAAATGAAATAAAGGCGAAAGTTCCGTTCTTGAAAGCATGCATATGCATGGGCGACGCAAAACTTGAGGGCGCACTGAAGCTTTATGATATCGCTGAAAGTGGCAAGGAAAAGTTCTTAAAGGGCGACAACAGCTATTATGACTATGAGATTGACCCGGAAAAACTTGCCACCATTGTGTTTACATCAGGGACTACCGGAAAAGGCAAAGGCGTGATGCTTTCTCAGAAGAATATTACCTCGGATGTAATCTCAGGTATGAATACTATTAAAGTAACCCCGAAAACCATGAGCGTCCTTCCTCCTCACCACACATACTGCTCTTCGATAGTGTTTGTAGGGCATTTTTGCCAGGGCTTTTCAATTTTCATTTCGAGCGGTCTTAAACATATCATGAATGAGATGAAGGAGCAGCAGCCACAGCACTTGATACTGGTTCCCCTGTTTGTTGAAACGATGTATAAGAGAATTTGGTCAACTGCTGAGAAAAACGGTAAGGCTGATATGCTCCGCAGAATGATAAGAATCAGTAATTTTTTAAGGAAATGCGGAATAGATTTGCGCCGCAGGATTTTTAAGAGCGTGCTGGACAATTTCGGAGGAAAGCTTGAGTTGATTATATGCGGCGGAGCCAGCTTAAACCAGGACATTATAGATTTTTTCAACTCAATAGGCATAGTAGTGTTGAACGGTTACGGAATAACCGAGTGTTCTCCTTTGGTTTCCTGCAATAAGAATGACTATCAGAAAAAAGGCAGTGTAGGGATTCCTATAATCGGTGTCAAGGTAAAGATAAGGAATCCTGACGAAAACGGCGAGGGCGAAATCTGTGTAAAAGGTCCTAACGTAATGTTGGGTTATTATAAAGACCCGGAAGCCACAAAAGCGGCCTTTGACGAGGAAGGCTACTTCAGGACCGGAGATTACGGCAAACTGGACGATGAAGGATGGCTTTACATTACGGGAAGAATTAAGAACATTATCATTTTAAGCAACGGAAAAAATGTATATCCTGAAGAAATAGAATCAGAAATATTAAGAATTTACGGCGTTGCCGAAGCCGTAGTATATGCAGGGGAGAGTAAAAGCCAGAATAACAAGGAGGTTATTGTGGCAGAGATTTTCCCTGATTACGAGGCATTAAACTTAAGAGGCATACAGGATGCGCAAGTCTATTTCAACGAAGAAATCAAGAAGCTTAACAGAAGAATGGCTCCTCATAAGGCCATAAAAATGGTCAGGATCCGGAAGGAAGAGTTTCAGAAAAATACCTCACGAAAAATCATCCGTTTTGCCATAGATAAGAGTATTGATTGAAGAAAGACAGGATATAGAAGAATAAAAATAAGAAGCAGGATCAAGATAAGGAATCCTGCTTCTTTATTAGCGTATATGTTAAATTTTAGTCTTCAACCAAGATGTCTCTCTTGAATTTTAATTTGCTTGTCTTTGGAGTAACGGCAGCGGCCTGTTCATCTTTGACCTCAACCATTTTGCAATTTCCCTGGAATATTGCGCCTTCGTCTGCAACAATGCCGCTGACTTCAATATCTCCATATAGTCTGGCCTGGGACATAAGATGTATAATCCCTTTTGCCAGGACATTGCCCTTTATGTATCCGCTAACATACACATTGCTTCCGTAAATGTTTCCTGTAATTGAAGATGTGGTCTCAATATATACATCGCCGTTTGCTTTAATATCTCCCTCAACTTTACCGAGTATTTTTATAGAACCTTCTGATTCAATATTGCCGGTAAACGATGTAAATTCGCCCAATACAGTATCCATTGCCAAAGGTGTATTCTTTTTATTAAACATGTGTTTCCCTGCCTTTCATTAAAATTTTATCTTTTCTCCAGGTAATTGATAGGATTGGTCGGAACTCCGTTTACATGTATTTCAAAATGCAGATGAGTGCCTGTGGATGTTCCGGTGTTCCCCATTTTCGCAATCTTTTGGCCTTTTTTTACCCAGTCGCCGACTTTAACGTTATAGGAGCTTAAATGCGCATATAATGACTTAAACCCATAACCATGGTCGATAACAACATAATTTCCGTATCCGCTGTTTCTGCCGGTCTCAACTACCTTGCCGGAGCCTGCGGCATAAACATTAGGATATGCCTTAAGCCCGATATCAATACCGTCATGGTTGCGATAATACTTATATATCGGGTGAAGACGTCTCCCAAAACCGGAATGTACGGTTGTAGAGTTATCAACAGGCCAGTATGTGGGAAGCGCGTCAAGAAAGTTAGTAAGCTCGACTTCTTTTTTATAAATTTTGCTGTCGGTATCGTCTTCGGACAGTTTTGCGCTTTTTACAAGCTCTATAAGAGAACGCAATTCAGCAAGGCCTTCCTTGAATGTCATTTCCTTAGAGCCGCCACGACTTACTTTTTTTATAGTACTCATATTGTTGTCAACATAAGAAACCACCAGGTTCTCATATTCATTTTGATATTGTTGTATAGCTTGTTCGGAAATTATTTTTGATGTGGATGCAGCTGTTATTAATTGTGCGTTTTCAATCAATTGATTTGTTTGATTCGCGATATAATCCTCCAGTCTGGCTTTTTGTTCGAGGATTAATTCTATTTCCTTTTGATGTTGTATCTTTAGTGTTTTATTTTCTTTTACCACCGATAATGTATAACCGGTAAGTGTCAAAAGCGCTATCATCATCATCGCAGTAAAAGAAAGCAGTTTCGTCCTGTAATTATTGATCCTGATTGTCTTTACTCCGCCGTGGTGCGGAACAAGCATAAAAGACAGATAATTTCTCCTCTTAGTAGAAATCTTTCCTGTCATTCTTTTCATGTCTACTCTCCTTAAATACTCTCTCTATCTTTACACGACAAAAATTATTATTTACATTTTAATAAGCCTGTATTCTAAGCCTATGTTAAAAGTAATAATAAAATTATTACATTTATATTTCAAATTTCGACTTTTTACGATTACAAATATTATATTATATTATCTCCCAAAAGAGAAGGATTATTCATTTTTTGTTTTGAATAAATGCTATAATTGGTATATGATTAAATATAAAAAGAGGGTTTGACCAACTCCATAAATCTGCATTTTTCGAGGATAATATGAAAAAAACGACTATAAAAAGCAAAATATTTATCGGGTTTTTATTATTGACCGCGATATCAGTTATTCTCTATGGATGCTTGTCATGGTTCGCCCGCGGCTATGTGTTGGACGGTACTAAAAAAATAAAATATAATTCTTCCCTGGCAAAACAGATTGAAAAGCTAAGGGTATTATCCGATGAGAAAATACTTGTTATTTATCGTGGGATTCATGATAAAAAGGACATTTCAACCGATATTGCCCAAATTGATCAGGAAATCAATGCTGTGTGCAATAATATTTCATCCGATATCAACACGCTGGGAACGCTTAGATCCAATATGGCAGCCGGGGATGTCCAGAACCTTATATCTTCAATACTGGACAAAGAAAGTAATATAACTCAAAGCTATGATACTTTGATTAAACCCGGCATTACTGGTACATATGAGGAAAGGCTTTTATTTTCTGCTTCTGACACCATGGAACGATGGAATGATTTCATACAGTCGGTTATGGTGTTGAGTGATGACAACCTCATTACCTTAAAGGCCCTTCTGAATAATTTAGAGAATAAAATAGACAGACAAAACCAAAATGCCGCTTCTATCAAAGCAGAATTGGAAGCAGTCCTGGTAGAGGCCGGGAAAGTTAACGCATCCTTAAGTGATTTATCATTAAGCCTGGATAAATATTTTGAAGAAAGCCAGAATGCGCTTAATACACTGAATTCTCTCTTATATAATGCTGCCGGAGCGACAGAATTACCCGCTGTTAATAAAGAAGACATTCCTTATTATAATCATTCGACACATAAGGATGCTTTAATAAAAGATAAAAATGCTGTTATAAACGGTTTAAACAGCCTTATAAGTCAGGGGAATAAATTAGCGACTAAGCTTAATCTCCTTGTTTCCGGTCATGGGAATCCAGATACTGGTGCCATCACCGATGTGCTGGAACAAAGGAGTTTATTGACGGAAATAATACTGTCGGCTCAGGAAATAAAAACGCTTGCCGTTTTAAGCAGTCTTTCCAAAGACCGGCCAATATTGGAACAGCTAATAAATGAAAAGTTACCGGAAATAAGAGAAAAAACGGAAAGCATAGAAAACAAGAACAGTTTGGATTTAAGTAAACTGGATGCGGCATCTTCATCACTTGAAGAATTGCTGTCGGTTGTTAAGGATGCGATGGCTGACGGCAAAGGTGATGGAATCAATAAGATTAACAGCATTAGAAAAGAATTGCTTCCGCTTGTTGAAAACCTTGATTATAAACTGCAAACCGATTTTGATGAGAATATAGTAAGATCCGGAAATATTGAAAAATATATTATCCCCGGGTTAATTATAATGTCAGCCGTATCAATATTATTTGGCATTCTTATTGCTTTTATTGTAAGCAATTCGATTATAAAGCCCATCAAGCAAATGTCGGGACAGCTTAAAAAACTAGAAAACGGGGATTTCAAATCCAGGATCAGGATGCCTTCTGATCCGGATCTTTCACAGATGGCAAAAAGCGTTAATGCATTGTTGGAAACCCGTGAGCAAATAATCAATGAGACCGCTTCAGTCAGTGAGAATATTGAAAGACTCCGCAAGGAACTTTTGGGCAGCTTCATGAATAATAAAGAGCTTCTGAATGACATGGCCGACGTTATGCAGAAACTGTTGGACCGGTTCAAAACTAACCGTGTTGAGATAAATGAAACGGATATCCTTGATTCGGTAGAGCTTGATGCAGCCGTATCCCGGGAAGTCCTGGATTCTACAGAAAAAAGCAGGAAAGCGGTTCAGGACGCAAAGGATACGATAATAAAAGCGTCTGAAACAGTGAGGGATATCGCGCAGCAAATAGAGCGTCTGGAAGGATCATCAGGGAAAATTGAGGAAATCACGGACACCATAACCCAGATAGCAAAGAGAACCAATTTGTTGGCGCTGAATGCCGCAATCGAAGCCGCCAAAGCCGGAGACCAGGGCAGGGGATTCGCGGTTTTGGCTGACGAAATAAGAAAACTTGCCGATGCCAGTGGAGAAGCTGCAAAAGCAATTAAAAGCCAGTTAAATGATATTCAGGTACTTATACAATCCACAGTGGAGAATATGGATAAGGGTGTAAGCGGAGTAGAACAGGGCGCTGAGAGTATATCCGGCGTATATCAGTCAATCGATGATATAACCTCCAGGGTAAAACAGGTAGTAAGCACATTGGAAGATTATGCCCAAAAGAGTAATAAGCAGCTAATGGCAAATCAGAAACTGATGAATGCTATTGAAAGTATAAACAAGAGTACAAGCGAGCTTTATGAAGCGGGAAAAAGCGTGGATGACAAGCTGGTAAGCTCCAGGCAGAGCATTTCCAATATGAAACATATCGAAGAAATGCTTGATATGGCGTATTCAAAGCTCTACGGAATACTGAACAAATATAAAGGGAAGTCTTAATATATAAATGAAATAATGATATAATACAGCACAAAGGGAACGGTTTTACCGTTCCTGTTTTTTACTACTCAGTCATCCTGAGCGGAGCGTAGGCCCCCATTACTGTCATCCTGAGCGAAGCGCAGCGAAGTCGAAGGATCTATAAAACAGAACAATTACCCCTGAATAAATGAAGGGGATTATATAAAAGAAGGAGAACTATGTTAACAAAGAACAGTATAGTTAAACTTGATATCACAGGAATGACCCATGATGGATTGGGAGTAGGCCGGGTTGACGGTTTTGCCGTTTTTGTCCAGGGCGCAATTGACGGAGAGATCGTGTTGGCAAAGATAATAAAGGTTTTGAAAAGTTATGCGGTTGCCCGTGTAATGGAGTTTTTGAAAACCAGCCCGCAGCGTACAGAGCCCTTTTGCCCCGTATATAAACGCTGCGGCGGCTGCAGCCTTCAGCATATGAGTTATGAAAAAACCCTTGAATTCAAGCGCCAGGTTGTGATAGATAATTTAACCCGTATCGGCGGGCTCAAAGATGTGAAGGTCAATGAAACTATAGGTATGGAAAATCCCATAAACTATCGCAATAAGGCTCAATATCCCGTTGGACCGGGAAAGGACGGCCCTGTTGCCGGGTTCTTTGCCCGTCGCAGCCATGAGATTATATATGCACCTGTTTGCGGGATACAGCACCCATTGAGCGATAAAGTGAAGGATATTGTTCTTGGATTTATCAAAGCCGAGAATATCCCGGTTTACGATGAAAATACCGGAGCGGGACTTATACGCCATGTTGTTGTAAAAACATCATTCGGCACAGGGGAAGTAATGGTTATTCTGGTTGCTACCCGACCGGAAATACCAAAGATTAACAAGTTGACAGAAAGGCTCAAACGAGATATTCCTGGCCTTGCAAGCATCATTGTGAACGTCAATCCAAAATGGGGAAATGTGATACTGGGAGACCAGAATATAACTCTCTACGGTAAGGGGTTCATTGAGGATAAACTGGGAGGCCTGACATTTGAAATATCGCCTCTATCCTTTTATCAGGTAAACCCGGTACAAACCGAAGTTCTTTATAATAAAGCCATAGAATATGCAAAACTAAACAGAAACGAAACAGTGTACGATTTATATTGCGGGATTGGAACCATTACACTATTTGCTGCCAGAAAAGCAGGCAGAGCCATCGGAATTGAGGTTGTTTCCGAAGCCGTGGAAGCAGCAAAAAGAAACGCTTTAAAAAATAATATAACCAACACGGAATTTTATGCCGGAAAAGCCGAAGAAGTATTTCCAAAGCTTTTTGCGGAGGGGAAAAAGGCGGATGTGGTATTCATCGACCCGCCAAGAAAAGGCTGCGATGAAACTTTATTTAAAACTCTTGTTGAAATGTCCCCAAGCCGGATCGTCTATGTCTCATGCAATCCCTCAACCCTGGCCAGAGACCTTAAATATCTCTGCAGTGAAGATGCAGGTTACGAAGTAAGAGTAGTCCAGCCGGTTGACATGTTCCCTTGGTCGGAACATGTTGAGTGCGTAGTATTGATGTCAAAGTTGTAGTCCTTGATATTACTGGCTTTTCGCGTTTACATTCAACT
>JAAYFU010000072.1 GCA_012728095.1 Clostridiaceae bacterium | reverse complement strand
CCGTAGGCGCAAAATGAAGTTCCGCTATTGCGCCCGTAAGCTTCCTGTTCATTTCTTCAGGATAGGGAGAATACTTGTCATAAGTCCTTAAACCCGCCTCTACGTGGCCTACTTTAATCTTAGAATAAAAAGCGGCAAGCGAGGCAGCGAAAGTCGTTGTAGTATCACCGTGAACCAGCACCATATCAGGTTTTGACTCCTGAAATACCCGGTAAAGTCCTTCAAGAGCGCGGGTGGTTATATCGGTCAGGCTCTGTCTGTCCTGCATTATATTCAAATCATAATCGGGTTTTATATTAAAAATATCCAGGACCTGGTCCAACATCTGCCGATGCTGAGCGGTAACGCACACATTTGAATCCAGGAGCTCGCTCTTTTCCAGTTCTTTAACCAATGGCGCCATTTTAATCGCTTCAGGCCGGGTTCCGAACACAGTCATAATTTTAGGCTTACTCATGTTGAGTTTCTCCTTTCTATACACCTTATTCACCTTTATTCTCTTCTGTGCCGGATATTTCTTTTTCTTCCAAACTCCCTTCCTGTTTCATGCCTGACGCGGCTTCGAGCTGAGCATCCCTATGTTGTTCATTACCGGCTGTCTTTTTTTGCTCCACGTTATTTAAATCCGGTGTCACAGTAATATCTTTTAGATTTCTTGCGCCCCCTATTCCAAACACAACAATCATGATAAGAAGAATTATGGAGGGTAAAAGCCCCTTGTCAACCAATGCTATCGAAACAAGCCCCAGCGCCCCGCTTACAATATACAGACTGATAACCGCCATGCGATGGCTTAATCCCATGTCCAATAAACGATGGTGCAGATGTCCTCTATCTGCCTCTGCTATCGGCTTTCCATGTAAAAGCCTTCTGAATATGGCGAACATGGTATCAAAAATAGGAAGCCCTAGCACCAGGATAGGGATTGCCACGGCCAGCGCGGTAACCGATTTCATGGTTCCTTCTATGGAAATTATAGCCAGAATAAATCCCAAAAAAGTGGCTCCCGTATCACCCATGAAAATCTTTGCCGGATTGAAATTATACGGCAAAAAACCCGCAATGGCGCCAACCAAAGAAATAGCTATAATCGCTATATCATCCTGCCTGCGGATGACCGATACAATATACAAGGTTATGGCAGCAATGCCGGATACTCCTGCAGCCAGACCGTCAAGGCCGTCAATCAGGTTTATGGCATTTGTCATCCCTACTATCCATAATATGGAGATAATATAAGCCAGAATATCGCCCAGCATATACATCATGCTGGGATGAATGGCAACGGTTGCCTGAAAAGGTTTTGATATGGTTGTAATCCTGGTTCCGGTGGAAACCACTATTATCGCTGCAATCAACTGAACCGGAAACTTCACTCTTGCTCTGAGAGCTTTTATATCGTCTATAACTCCAAGGATAATTATAATCAGCACCCCGGCAATTATTCCCAAGGTTTCCGGCTTTTTCAGGTATTCTGTAAATGACTTTATGTCCTTTGTGGCAAAACTGTATGCCGCTGCCAGGACAAAGCCCGCAATAATTGCCAGGCCACCCATTAAAGCCATGGGTCTTTTATGGATGCGGCGGTTGTCATTTGGAATGTTTACCGCCCCTGAATTTACGGCAATTTTTCGCACAATGGGTGTAGCAAAAAAAGCTACGATCAGTGCCACGGCAAAGGCAACCAGATGATGAAATTCTATTGTTATCATGCTTACACCTCTGCTACTACATCAAGGAGAAGAATGCTATTCGGGATCTTCATATTTTATTACCCTTACTCCGGCTTCCTTTAGTAACTCCATTGCAAGCTCATCCGGATAATCTCCTCTGAAAATAATCTTGGTAATGCCCGCGTTAATGCAGAGTTTGGCGCAAAGGACGCACGGTTGTGTCGTTACATACATGGTAGCACCCTTTATGCTGGTACCTGAATATGCTGCCTGAACAATGGCATTTTGCTCAGCATGAGTTGCTCTGCAAATCTCATGGCGCTGACCCGAAGGTATGTTTAGCTTATTGCGTATACAACCAACCTCAGCACAGTGTTTGCATCCGACCGGGGCGCCATTGTAACCCGATGCCAAAATCCTTTTGTCCTTTACAATAAGAGCCCCGACTTGCCTTCTTAGGCATGTTGAACGTGTTTTTACCAGATCGACGATATTCATGAAATATTCGTCCCATGAAGGACGCATATAAAAGCCCCCTCTTCCTTAAAGCTCAGTCTGCCCGGTTTATTTTGTTCCAAATAATCTGTCTCCCGCATCGCCAAGGCCCGGTACTATATATCCTATATCATTCAATTTTTCATCTACCGCGGCACAGTAAATGCCTACATCGGGATGCTCTTTGCTCAGTCTTTCAACACCTTGTTTTGAGGCAATCAGGCAAACGAATTTTATGTTTTTCGCTCCCCTTGCTTTAATAAACTTAACAGCATCACATGCCGATCCGGCGGTAGCAAGCATCGGATCAAGTATTATCACTTCGCGTTCATTGATGTCCTGGGGAAGTTTACAGTAATACTCAACAGGCTCCAGTGTATCATGATCGCGGTAAAGGCCTATATGCCCGACCCTGGCCATGGGAACCAACTTAAGCATTCCGTCCACCATGCCCAGCCCCGCTCTTAAAATAGGAACAAAAGCCAGTTTCTTGCCTGATATTATCTTTGCTTTCGCAATTCCTACGGGAGTTTCGATTTCTACTTCTTTAAGCGGAATATCCCTGGTAACCTCGTAACCCATCAGCATAGATATTTCCGATGTAAGTTCGCGGAACTCTTTGGAACTGGTATTCTTATCACGGAGTAACGATATCTTGTGTTGAATAAGCGGATGGTCAAAGACAAAAACATTTTTTTGCATAAAAATCCTCCCAGTCAAAATTATTATAACGAGTTTTTAAGATTCTCGTACCTTACAGGTTTCGGTCACCATTTAGCTTCCATAACGGAAACCTGCTCTTCCAGTCTTGTCTTATATCACGGGAGCCGGCTAAAGGCTTAGATTTCGGCGACATGTGATGTCATTTAAGATACTGGTTTTCTATTTCGGTAATTTCATCTATGCGTCTCTTGTGCCTTTCTTCACCCGAGAACTCAGTCCCCAACCATGTATCGACAATGGCATAAGCTAACTTTTCCCCAACAATAAAAGCCCCAAGGGCTAAAACATTCGTATCATTGTGTTCTCTTGTCAAACGGGCAGAAAAAGTATCACTGCACAGCGCCGCCCTTATACCTTTTACCTTATTGGCGGCTATGGAAATACCTATCCCTGTTGAGCATATTACTATGCCCTTGTCGCATTCGCCTTTACTTACAGCTAATGCGGCTTTAAGCCCAAACGTCGGATAATCCACCGACTCGGGGCTATATGTCCCAAAGTCTTTAACTTCATAACCTTTCCCGATAAGGTAAGATTTTATTTTCTCTTTCAGGAAAAAGCCGCCATGGTCGCTTCCCAATGCAATTTTCATTGTAAAGCCTCCTTTTTTCTAAATAGATTTTATAGTAACACAGCTCCATTGTCAAAATTTTAAATGTATATTTTAAAATGCATTCAGGGGCACTCCGTTTCTTTGTCCAGGAAGAATTCTTACAGCTTTTCCAGGACTTTTAAAAGTAGTTCTTCAATCTCGTATGCACAATTTTTATATACGTCATAATCCTGTCCGAAAGGATCGATAACGTCAGGATCCCCTTTTACCCCAACGAATTCTTTAAGTACATGTACCTTATCTGCGGCTTCGGGAAAGACATCAATAATCATGTTCTTATGTCGCCTTGTCATAGTAAGAATAAGGTCTGCTTTTTCAATATCAGAATAGTCCAAAACTTTCGCCCTGTGATGTTTTAAATCAATATTAAACTCTTTTTTCATTACCTCTATTGCCTGATAGCTTGCCGGATCCTTATCAAAAGCATATACTCCGGCCGAATATACTTCAAATTCTTCCTCTAAGCCTTTTTCCGCAATTATGTCCTTAAATATGGCCTCTGCCATAGGACTTCTGCAGGTATTACCCGTACAAACAAAAACAATTCGTTTCGCCATATCAATTCTCCTCATCAGCTTTAATAATTCTCCCGGCGGAAGCCTTTTTTAGCCTGTTCATGACAGCTCTTCCGACACCTTTTTCCTCAAAGGTTTCTGAATAGATTATGTCTACTTTTTTATCATCAAATGTTCTGAGAGAGTCGTACAACCCTGCCGCTATCTGCTCGATATGCTTTACCGAACCTACGTTTACAATTACGTCGGCATTATATTTATCCGCATTTTCCCGGCTTGTCAAAACCCCGACTCTAAGGCCCTTCCTTTTGCTCTCCATAATAAGCTCACTAATCTTTTTCGCCACTGGGTCAGGGTCGCCGCTTATCAGAAACATTTCAGCCTTTGGAGAATAATGCCGGTATTTCATGCCCGGCGAACGTGGTTTAATATCGCCCTTTATTTCCAGAACCGGGTCCGTATAGACATTACCCAGAACCTTTTCCAACATTTCCAAAGTAACCCCGCCCGGTCTTAATATAACGGGAACATCAGAGGTTACATCCAGAACTGTGGACTCAACCCCCACCTGGCAGGGGCCTCCGTCAATAATATATTCTATACGCCCCTTCATATCATCTATTACATGTTTGCAGGTTGTAGGACTGGGGCGGCCTGAAATATTGGCGCTCGGCGCAGCAACCGGAACACCCGCTTCTTTTATAAGCTTTTGTGCGATGGGATTATCAGGCATACGAACGGCTACCGTGTCCAAGCCGGCCGTAATTATGTCAGGAACCAGATTGGACTTTTTAAAAACCATGGTTAACGGTCCCGGCCAGAAAGCATCAATAAGCAAAGCTGCAGCTTCGGGTATCTCCGCTACCAGTTCATTGAGACTCGAGATCTCCGCGATGTGTACTATCAAAGGATTATCCGAAGGTCTGCCTTTAGCCTCGTAAATTCTTCTTACCGCATCCGGGTTTAATGCATCGGCGCCAAGGCCGTAAACCGTTTCTGTGGGAAAAGCCACCAGCTTTCCGTCCCTCAGGGCTTTTGCCGCATCTTTAAACGCTTTGTCATTCGTTCCGTTTATAATAATCGTATCCATCCATTGGTTACCTCAGCTTTATCTGTTTATTATAATACCATATACCATTTTTGTTTCAAAAAAAAGAGGCCACTTTCAGGGCCTCTGTTTTGTCAGCATTATTATTGTGTTTATATTCTTTTATTTTTTGTATCATAACTGCGATATTGTATACTCTTTTTCAACGGGATCGATTCGTCTTTCCACGAAACCGAAGCGGATCTTAACCCTTGTCCCCGCTCCTTAAGTTTTCTGGCAGTACCTTCTTTATAGCAACCATCACAAAAATAACCGCTGTTAATCGGTTTGCCGCATATCTCACAACGAATGAACCCTTTATTGTCACCGACTATTTCCAACCGATCTTCTCTAAGATAACGCTTGATGGTTTTTAATGAAACCCCTGTGTGCCTCATGACTTCATTTGAGCTGGCTCCGGGATATTGTGTAAGAAACTCTTTAATCCTTCTGAATTCTTCCTCTTCTATAGCGAAACAAGTCGGACAGACTTCTTCAAATGCTACCTTTTCAAAAAGTCTGTGGCATCTTGCACATTCATGATTTGCCATTCTGTCCCTCCTTAATTATTAATTATTATTAGTCGCCCCCGAATAAACAGTAATGGCTTTCATTTAAAATGTTATTTCTTTTTATCAAAAAAAACTGACCTGCCACTGTTTTGATCCGGGTAATAAGCTCCTGAAATACGCTTATACTCATTGGCAGCTTTTATCTGCCCCCGTACAGTATTCAGTTCGGCTTCAACCAGGGCAATATTTTCGTCATCCATTTCCTTTATTTTTATCAAGCATTGTGATATGTTTTCCACAACTTTCTTTAATTCGGCCGTACCCGAAAGGTTATACGGCGAAAGCTCTTCTAATGACTTTAATGAAAGCGCTTCCTTAAGCCTTTCCGAATAGACCACAAACTGCTCATCCAGCTTATCTACAGCGTCCATTCTTTTTTGGCGTTCTTCAAGAAGCTGGTTCATTTCATCAAATCTCTTTTCTTTTATTACCTCATTTTGACTTTTTGTAAACAAAAGTATTTCGTCCAGTAAAGCTAATTTTTGGGACGAAATATCAGTTAATCTCTGAATATATTCTTCCGCTTTCATTTAATTCTCCATATCAGGTCAGGTAAAACATCAAGGATTTTTACCGGTTTTTTTGGATATCTTCATGGCCTGCTCCCAGGTATCCCTGAGAGTTTTCGCAAAGCCCAGGACCTCTTCAAGTATCTCCTTGTTCTTTGAAACATTCGCCTCTATAAGTCTTCTGAGCATATAATCATATATAGCGTACAGTTCGGAGGATATCTCGTAACTCATATCCAGGGTATTCATGAACTCGGAAACAATGTTCTGTGCCTTAATAATATTTGTATGCGCACCTTCAATATTTTTCTTTTCTATGCTGTCTATACCCCGCATAATAAACTTTACAAGACCGTTGTAAAGCATAAGAGTAAGTTCCTCTGGACTGGCTGTAAAAATTGAGTTTTCTTTGTACTGGTTATACGCGTTATAAGCAATCATATCATAGCCCCTGCTTTCCTTAATTCTTCATCCCCTGTTTTTTATCCTGCATGATCATTAAGAACCATTATTAAACATGCTGGTCAGCCACATGCTTTGTTGATTCATCCTGGCCAGTATCGTCTCCAGTTCCGAGAACTTTTTATAGTAACTTTCTTCCTTTCTGGTCAGTTTATATATCATGTCGCTGATTCTTTTATCGTAATCACCAAGCTGTTCGCTTAACAGGTTCTTTGTATTGGATAGATCCCCTTCTATTCCGGCTTTTTCCAGGAGTATCCCTTTTCTTCCGTCTTTGTCTCTGAATGTTGAAACATGGTCCTCTATTATATCGGACAACCGCTGGAGAACGCCTGATTTCTTGTACCTGTCGGCCCTTTGTTCAGCTGTTGCCGTTCTGCTATAGGAGGGGTTTTCGGCGGATACGCCGTTTAACAGCTTAGCCACCTCATCAGGCATAGTAAGAAGCGCATTTTTCAGCTTATCCTCATCCAGATAGAGTTTTCCTTTATCCGAATAAGATTTACTCTCTATGCCGATATCCTTTAAAGTAATACCGACACCTTCCACCTTTTCATACAAAGCTGTGCGCATGGACAAAACAAGATCCTGCAGAATACTGTCGTTACGAAGCAGCCCGGTTTTTGCCTTATCTTCCCATTTTTCGATGTCCTTTTCTTTCATCGCATCCTTCTGGGCATCGGTCAAAGGCAGGTAGTTTCTGTCATACTTTTCGCTTATCTTGCCGTTGATGCTGTCAATAAGCTTATTATATTCCTCTATAAAGCTCTTGATATTATTGATTACCGACTCGGTATCCCGTGATACTGTGATGGTATCTCCCTTGCTTTCTGCTTCATGAGCTTTATGAAGATTATATGTAACTCCGTTTATGTTAAAATTGTTCGTGCTTCTGACAATTGTCTCCCCGTCAATTGTAACTATCGCGTCATGACCGTTTATACTCTCATCCAGATTCAATGCTGTCAGGAAATTTCCTGTTACATCTTCAACCGTTATGGTGTTGCCGGCTCCGGTAACAGTTGAGGTAAGAGTAATCCTGTCAGTAATTTCATCATAGCTGATCTTCGCTTTTGTCTTTTCGTTGTTGTTGATCTTGTCAAATACCTGCTTTAATGTATCGGTGGATTTAATGCGGATAGTCTCACCATTGATAGTGAATTCCGCATTACCTTCCGCGTCAAATTCCAATGGCACGTTGAATGCCTCTTTCAAGTTTAAAAGCGGAGTATTTAAGGAAAGCCTGTTGGATTCACCTTCGATGAGGCCTAAATCGTTCAAGCCTGCCAATTCCTCTGTCGGTCCCGGAGGGCCGTAAACCCTTATCCTGGTAGCTCCGCTGCCGGCATTTGTATTGATGGTAAAATCGAAACCATTTTCAGTTTCGTTTATCGAAACGTCAAATTTTGAGATTTCTTCATCACCTATTTTCACTTTACCAAAAGCTTCATCCAATGCCTCTATCAGTTCTTTTTTAAAGTCTTCCGCGGTCGTGCCCCCCAGGGTAATTTGTTTGCTTACTCCGTCCAACTCGATAAATATCTTTTTCCCCTCAAGGGATGCAAGTTTATCTGAAAGGCTTTCTCCCTCGGCTGCAACAATGCTTCCTGTAATTCCTTTGCTTATGCCTGAAGAATTGCGCAATGAACCGGCTGCAGCCAGTTGAACGACCCTTATGCTGTGTTCCCCTATATCGGCTTCGCTTGTTGCGGTGGCAGTAACATATGAACTGTTGCTGCTGACGGCAGACATGGCTTTGACAGCGTTTTGTGACAATATATATGTAGCACGGTTGATAATATCAAAGAACTTGCTTTTGAAACCTATAAGCGCTGAGCTTATTTCCCTGTATGCTTCCTGCTTCCATTCAAGTAATGTCCTTTTTTGTTTCAGCGTATCCAGAGGTATCCTTTCGGCCTTCATCAACTCGGTTACTATTGTCTCGGTGTCGAATCCGGATAACCCTGTCATTCGCATTTGCGATGTAAAACCCGATATTCCGTTCATATCAGCTATCTCCTCTCATCAACGAGCAAACCTGCCAGTTCAAGCATATTTGCAAACATGTCCAGCAGCTTTTCCGG
>JAAYFU010000011.1 GCA_012728095.1 Clostridiaceae bacterium | reverse complement strand
TGCGCTAGATGGTATAATAGTCATGAGACTTGAACGCTCCTTTCTGGGAGGTAATGGTGGTTTGGCGATTTCCATTATACCAGAGGCGTTTCAGGTCTCATTTTTCTTATTAAGTTAACAGAACAATTATAAATCCGGGGAGGATAGTTATGAAAAAGATAAAAATTTCAGATGGAATACACATGCTTACTATGAATGTTGAAGACATACTGTTTGAGGGAATATGGGAGATTGCAAACGGAGTTACTCTTAATTCCTATATAGTTCAGGGGGAAAAGACTGCGATAATTGATGGTGTAATTAATTGGGACGGAGTACCCGAAACCCTCTACAATAACCTGCAGGAAATAAATGTTGATCCTAAAAATATTGACTATTTAATAGTTAATCATATGGAACCGGATCATTCCGGCTGGATTTCAAACTTCCGGAAGGTTAAGGATGATTTTACGGTAATATGTACCGATAAAGCCGCAAAGATGGTATCTTCCTTTTACGGTGAAGACAGGATAAGGATCGTGAAGGAGGGAGATACCCTGGATCTCGGAAATGGTAAGGTATTGAGTTTCCATCCGGTACCAAACGTTCACTGGCCGGATACCATGTACACATATGAAAAAAGCACCAGGACCCTGTTCTCATGTGATATGTTCGGAGCATTTGGCAGGATGGGAGACCATTGTTTTGATGATGAGCTGACACCTGAAGAGGTAGAATTCTTTGAATCAGAGGGAATAAGATATTATTCAAATGTAATGGCAACATTTACGCCCAGCCTCAAAAAGGCGATTGAAAAGGCAAAATCTCTGGATATAAGTATTATAGCGCCAGGCCATGGCCCGGTTTACAGGAAAAACCCCCAGAAAATTATAGATGACTATTCAAGATTTTCACAATATACTGAAGGTGCAGGAAAGAATGAAGTTACCATATTATGGGGTTCTATGTATGGTATGACTGAAAAAGCGCTCGTTTACGCTGAAGAAATACTGAATAGGGAAGGCATTAAATACAACAAGCTGAAAATGCCGCTGACAAGCGAAAGTGAAATGGTAGCGACTGTTTTTAGGTCTGCAGGGATAATCATTGCTGCGCCGACTTATGAATATAAACTATTCCCACCGGTCGCGGCAGCTTTGAATGAACTTGGCAGAAAGAGGATTTCAGGTAAGACAGCTTTCAGATTCGGGTCATATGGATGGTCCGGCGGCGCAGAGAATGAGCTGAAAGAAATAATTGAAAGAAATAAGATGAAGTGGGATTTCATTGAATCAGTTGAGTTTGAGGGAGCGCCGAATAAAGAAGATTTGAGTAGGATTGAAGCTAAAATACATGAGTTTATAGAAAAGATGAAACAGAAGGTAGTTGAATAATATTTTACAAATACACAGTCTTTTTGGAAAGTAACAGGAAACAGCAATTAAAATTATTAAATGATACACAAAAACTATTGAATTTAGACAAAAATTTTGATATTCTGACAAATGTAAGAATGATATGACATGAAAATCACGACTACATGGGTTGCATATTCCGGTAAGACAAATCTGACAGGAAGGCTGTTTGACGAACGCGAATCCATTCTATACAACACCCGCAGCTTTTTACAGAGCTGCGGGTGTTGTTTTTGAATTCGATTTCTAAAAAAATATGTAAATATTGCTTTATGGAAAAATAAAGCTTGGAAAAGGAGGGGAGTACTTAAGTTTTTAGAATCTTATGTATAAATACATTGAAACAAATCCCGAAGGAGTATTATGCCGTTAGAAAGCCTCAGGTACTTTTATGGAATGGGAAACGGTAGCCGCTCCGTACGACGTTCTATGTTTAGTAAAACCAAGATTATAAAAAGGGGGAGCATAATGGAACAAAGAAGCAGATGGCGCTTAATTTATTGTGTGATGATATCAGCGATATTGATATCATATGTATGGTGCGCTTGTATTGTAAATGCTGAAGCTGAACCCTCATCCGGTACCGTTACAGTGACATATGATGGTAACGGGGCTGACACAGGTTCGGTTCCTGTGGATGCAAATGCATATACTACAGGTTCCAGAGTGCAGGTTATGGCCAACACAGGCAGTTTAGCAAAAGATGGTTTCTGCTTCGGCGGCTAGATGACAGGGGATACAGTTTACCAGCCCGGAAATACTTTTATTATTGGGAACTCTGATGTTGTTTTGTCTACCGTTTGGATTCCTGTCTACAGTGTAATTTACGATAGTAATGGCGCGGACACAGGAAGCGTACCTGTCGATACACTGCAGTATCCAAGCGGGGCGCGTGTAACTGTGAAAGGCAACAGCGGCGGACTTAACAGGAATGGTTATTATGGCCTTTCGTACTGGACGACAGAGCCTGACGGCAGCGGAGACAAATATATGCCAGGGTCGACTCTTGAAATGAGAGATTCTGACGTAACGCTGTATGCTCAATACTCGAACTCACCGCCCGGTCTTGTCATTGTCTACGATTATGGAGTATCCTACAATGCAAACGGAGCTGACAACGGTTCTGTTCCTGGTAGTGTTCAACAGGATACTCCAATAATTATTAGTGGCAACACCGGAAACCTGTTTAAGGAAGGATATGTATTTGCAGGCTGGAATACAGCGCCCGATGGCAGCGGTACAGCATACAGTCCGGGTGACGTATACAATCGGTCTGGACATATTACGCTCTATGCACAGTGAGCTTCTGCATATACCGTTAATTATATGGCAAATGCGAATGCTGTGGTTCCTGGCAGTACCAGGTATTACGCCCCGGGGACTAAAGTGAAGCTGGCTGATTATGATGATGTAATAACCGAACCTGTGGCTGGTTTGTTTATGGGGTGGAACACTGAGGCTGACCGAACAGGTACCGCTTATATGCCGGGTGACGTTATTACCATAAATTCGGATTTGAATTTATATCCGATGTGGGAATATATTATAACCTTTGACGGGAACGGAAATACTGACGGAAGCTTGCCGCCAAGACAAATATCCTCAGGTGGTACGATCGTACTTCCTCAACAGGATACACTTGACAGGCAAGGATATGTTTTTGCCGGTTGGACAACTGACAGAGGTCAATTCTATTATCCTGGCACTACTGTTGAGGTAAATAAAAGCACGACCTTTTATGCCAGTTGGATAAAAACCTACAAAATAACATATGATGCAAACGGTGGCGACACAGGCACGGTTCCGGTGGATAATACAGCCTACATGGAGGATACCGCGGCAATAGTAAAGGGTAATACAGGGTATCTGAAAAAAGGATCTAAAGTTTTTGATTATTGGAACACAAAGCCAGACGGTAGCGGAGAAACATATAAGCCGGGAGACAGTATTGTCGTAAGTGCTGATACAACTCTATATGCGTTCTATACAGATCCATCCGGTGATATTCCTATTATTTTTATTCCCAACTTTTGTGAGCTGAGCTACAATGGCAATATGAATGATGGCGGGAGTGTGCCTGAGAATCCTACAATCTATACAGGAGGAACAAAGGTAGAGATAAAGGGCAATACCGGCAACCTCTCCCGAAGCGGTTATAGATTTATTGGCTGGAATACCAGACCTGACGGCAGCGGATTGACTTTTCAGGATGGAGATATTTTAACCATTCCACAAGATCGTGATGCTGTAACGTTGTTTGCCATGTGGCAGAAGGAGTCTGGAGGCTCTGGCTACTCAAGCAGGGCTTATTTGGAACCATATCACTATTATGATTTTGGGGATTTAAAAGTGTATTATATTAGTTACATTTCCAAAGAACATGATGGTGAGACGCTTCTGAGAGAACAAGATGATGGCCCGAAGGGTTATGAAATATATCTGCCCTATTGCGGGACTCTTTATAAATCGGGCTATCACTTTGCCGGCTGGAAATACGAAACAATAAAATAAATGGCTTTAGAGATAAGATCTATAAGCCGGGTGAAATATTTAAAATTGAAGATCCGGGAGCAGAAAGAGCTAGCTTCCATGCTGTATGGGAAGAAGGTGAATCCACTTACCATATAATTTACAAACCTGGTTTTTATGATAAATCAATGAACCTGGGCACACTGCCAATGGACTACAATTCATATGCCGCGAGAAGCCAGGCTTTCATTAGCACGAATATACCGACCCATCCGACGCATGAATTTTTATGTTGGAATACAAGACCGGATGCTACAGGTGTAAACTATTATCCCGGAGACATAATTACATTTGGCGCTTCAGATGTTATCCTATATCCGGTATTCGTGGAATCGCATCCTAACGTTATATATCATGGGAATGGAAATACCGGCGGATATCCTCCGGCAAGTACCTATGAGTCTCGGCCTGAGCAGACAGTCATTCGGACTCAATAGGAGGGTGCCCTTAGCTTTATCCCTCGTGTTCAAGTATACCGCTGAATCCCTTGAAAAATAAAATGCTTACGGTCTTGGATATTTCTTCAATAGACTGTCGGCGATCCGAATTGAACCATTGTTGGTAAACGGCAATCATACCGGTAATTGCATACCCCAGAACAATATCGGCGGTCATATCATCAATTTCTATTTGTGATAGAAGGGCTTCTTTGGTTTTTGCTTTCAACATGGTAACAATCTTGCTTACCAAATTTAAATTCGCATGCATTGAGAGAAGGTGGCCATAAAAATCCAAATCTGTATTAATGATGGCTGTCAGTCTTTCAAATATACGGGAGGGATCATTTAAGTCCCGCTTAAGGTCAATATCACCCAGAACCGATTCGAAAGCGAGAACGATTTCATTTTCAATTTCATCAACTACCTGATGAATACCCGAATAATAATTGTAAAAAGTCTTACGGTTTATATCCGCTAAATCAGCTATGTCGCGTATCGTGATATCATTGATGTTCTTTTGGGTAAGCAATTCGGCCAATGCGTTCCGTATCGCTTTTTTTGTTTTTCTTGTTCGTCTGTCAATCGTTTTCTTTTCTGCCATATCTTAAACCTCTACATTTTTATCTTGAGATGTTACTTTTACCACACAAATTACGTAAATGTGGTATTTACCGCCCTATCAAGAGTATTTGACCATTGTTGCCTTCAACGTTTGTAATTATAATACACATATGTGGTATAAGTCAAATATTTAGAATAAGTCAAAATGTGGAATAAATTTGAGTAAAGATTATACCAATAGATTAGGGGGGATTACACTTTCTCCGGGTATGATGCATTAACAAACAGGTAAAATGACAATTCTGTATTTGCAGTACAGAATGAAGAATTATTGCGGAGGGATCAGTATGGCAAATATGACATTAAAAGAACAGGCGACAAGTATAATTGGAAACGCAGTTCTTAATTATCTGGATAAAGATCCGGACACAAACATTCCAAAGTTAATGAAATGGTGGGACAAGTATGACCGTGATAACTTCTATGAAACACAAAGAAATGTGATCCGTAAAGTTGTCGAGAATCCTGATAACGTTTGGTATCAGTACATAAAGAGTTTTTGGACGGATATAGATACTGATGTCCGCAAGACTTTATTCAAAAACTTGATTGTCCAGACCTTTTTTATAGGGAACAAAAGACAGAATTACAATCGGAAAAAATATAATTGCAACATTCCATGGGCTATTTTATTGGATCCCACTTCTGCCTGCAATCTGCATTGTACCGGTTGTTGGGCAGCAGAATACGGCAACAAGCTAAACCTGGATTATGAGACTCTGGACAGTATCATCAGGCAAGGGAAGGAACTTGGTACATATATGTATATATTCTCCGGCGGAGAGCCTTTGGTACGTAAGAAAGACATTATCAGGCTTTGCGAAGCCCATCCCGACTGCCAGTTCCTTGCTTTTACCAACGGTACCCTCATCGATGAAGAGTTTGCTGATCAAATGCTTCGTGTAAAAAACTTTGTTCCTGCAATCAGTGTTGAAGGATTTGAAGATGCCACGGATTCCCGCCGCGGAAAAGGAACATTCCAGGCAGTAATGAGGGCTATGGAGATTTTGAAACGCAAAAAGCTTTTATTTGGTACTTCCTGCTGCTACACGAGGGCAAATACTGAAGTTATAGGCAGTGAGGAATATATTGACAGCATGATTGAGTGGGGCGCAAAATTTGCCTGGTTTTTCACATATATGCCGGTCGGCGTTAATGCCGTTCCTGATTTGATTGCGACAGCGGAGCAACGCGAATTCATGTATCATCAGATCAGAAAATTCAGGCAAACAAAACCCATATTTACTATGGATTTCTGGAACGATGGTGAATATGTACAGGGGTGTATTGCAGGCGGGCGGTACTATTTACATATCAACGCCAACGGCGATATAGAGCCGTGTGCTTTTATTCATTACTCTGATTCAAATATTCATGAAAAAACCTTACTGGAAGCATACCAATCTCCGCTGTTCATGGCTTACCACAATTCGCAGCCGTTTAATAAGAATCTTCTTCGGCCTTGTCCGCTACTGGATAATCCCGGTGCACTGACTAAAATGGTTGAATCTGCAAACGCTGTTTCTACAGATTTGCAAAATCCGGAAAATGTAAGGGATTTGTCTGCCAAATGTGTTGATGCGGCAGAGAAGTGGGCGCCGGTAGCAGACCGATTGTGGGCTTGCAGTGGAAAATGTAAGAAATGTGATGAGAAGAAGGAGGAGGAATGTCCGGTTTCTGCTTGTGCAGTTTAGTATATTGATTGTATTAACTCGTTTATATGTTGCCTTTCTGAAACCGGAGGCATTTCCGCTCTATGCTTTTTAGGGGTGGTATTTACTTCTTCAAATGAGACT
>JAAYFU010000071.1 GCA_012728095.1 Clostridiaceae bacterium | reverse complement strand
GGGTGCAATAGCAGACCTTCATTTTGCGCCTACGGCGGTAAACAAGGAGAACCTGCTAAAAGAAAATGTTGACGGGCAAAATATATTTGTCACCGGTAATACTGTTATAGATGCATTATCGTCAACCGTGTCACCTGGCTATATATTTGCCGATTCGTTTTTAAAATCCTATAACTTCAGTGAGAAAAGAGTCATCCTGGTTACAGCTCACAGAAGGGAGAATATAGGGCAACCCTTGATTAATATATGTACAGCCCTTCGCAGACTTTGTGATGATATTCCTGATGTTTCGATTATATATCCGGTGCATTTGAATCCTGTTGTCAGGGAAACAGCCGAAAGAATCCTTGGAGGCCATGACCGCATTCATTTGATAGATCCTTTGAATGTACAGGACATGCACAATTTAATGAATAAATCAACATTAATTATGACAGACTCGGGAGGATTGCAGGAAGAAGCTCCTTCACTGGGCAAGCCTGTTCTGGTGTTAAGAAAGGAGACCGAGAGACCCGAGGCTGTAATAGCCGGAACTGTCAAACTGGCGGGAACGGATTCGGAAACAGTATATAAGGAAGCCCGTCGTCTTTTGGAGGACAATGACGAATACCAGAGAATGGCGAAAGCGATTAATCCCTATGGGGACGGAAAGGCCTCAAAAAGGATTGCCGAAGCGCTTGCTTATTATTTCAATTTAACCGACAAAAAACCTGAGGATTTCAGCCCGATAACCTGAGGGGAGTAATATGGCAGGTTTTCTTACTCACATAATCCTTGCAGAAGAAGTACTAAAGAGAATAGAGAGCCGCAGAATTCTTGAGGGCGTTTTGAAAAGGCGCTCTCTTTATCATTTGGGTGCGCAGGGTCCGGACCCCCTGTTTTTCTATAAATGCTTCCCATACTCGGGGAAAGGGCCTCTGAAAGATTTGGACCATATCATGCACAAGAAAAAAACGGGAGCATTTTTGCAAAAAGGTTTTGAAAAGCTTCAAAATGTTTCCTACGACAAAAACTGGATTAATATTGCCGTATACATGTGCGGTTTTATTTGTCATTTTACACTGGACAGAATGCTGCACCCATATGTATCGTGGGCTGAAAGCCAATGGATATGGGGAATGGACGGAACACCGAGGATGGCTACTCATCAGCAGATAGAAATAGCTTTAGATGTTATAATGTGGAGAGATGTAAAGGGAAAACACGCATATAAGGAGAGAACCAGGAAACTGGCCGACATAGGGAAAAAGTGGCCCGGCGGTGTGGCTGATTTTCTGCAGGAAGCTTTTTCTGAAATCTACGGAACAGATGTTGGACAAAAAGAAATAAACAGGGTATTGAAAGATTTTTACCGTGGCCATGATCTCCTTTACGATCCCAACGGATGGAAAAAGGCGATAATTAACTGGCTGGACAATTTTACCGGAGGAGGAATAAAACCACCGATGATTCCATACCCTGTAACCTGTGATGATACCATTGATTGGGCAAACAGAAAAAAAAGAACATGGGTGAACCCTTTTACAGAAGGGGAGGCCCGCCGATCCTCAGTTGATGATATAATTATGAACGCTGCCGATACTGCGGCAAAACACATAAACACCCTTTTTTCAAGAATTTTCAAAGGCGAGCCCATTGACGACCTGTTCCCGGACTTAAGTTATGATACTGGTGTTGATTGTGTATATGACTAAAAAGGAGAAATTTCTATGGAAGACTATATAGCAAAAGCAATGGTAAAAAACGGGCAAATATCAATCTATGCCGGTGTAACGACAAATACCGTTGAGAAGGCACGGATTCTGCATAACATGTTGCCGACTCCCACAGTAGCTCTTGGTAGGGTTCTGACAGGAGCTGCCCTTATGAGTCAGACCCTGAAGGCAATGAATCAGACTATAACAATACAGATCAAGGGAGACGGCCCGATTGGGGGAATAGTAGCGGTTACCGATTATAAAGCCGGAGTAAGAGGATATGTGCATAATCCTTATTTTGACCTGTCGCTGAACGATGCAGGCAAATTTGATATAAAAGGAGCCGTAGGTTCAGGCCGTTTGAATGTAATCAAGGATCTGGGCCTGAAAGAGCCATATATAGGATCCGTGGAACTGGTTTCAGGAGAAATCGCAGAGGACCTGACATATTACTACGCATACTCTGAACAAACACCTACTGTTATGAGCCTGGGAGTTTTAATAGGACCTGATTATAAGGTCATCGCTGCCGGCGGAATCTTCATTCAGCTTCTTCCGGATGCCTCCGAAGATGCCATTGTCGCAGTTGAACAGGGTATTTCGGATCTTAAGCCTGTTTCGGCTCTAATTAATGAAGGGAAAACTCCGGAAGAAATTATAAGGCTTATTTTTCCCAAGGAGGATCCGGTAATGCTGGGAACATGCCCTGTAAGTTATAAATGCACATGTTCCAGGGAGCGTATGGAAAAGAATCTGATGAGTATCGGAAAGGAAGACCTTTCGGAAATTGCCCAGGACGAAAAAGGCGCAGAGCTTGTATGCCATTTCTGCAACAAAAAGTATCACTTTACGAAAGAAGAGATTCAAAAGCTTCTGGCACAATCACAGGAATAACTGTTTAGTCATAATAATTTAACAGCAGCCGGCTATAGGTTTTACAAATACAGGTAAATTACGGCCGGTTTGCTGGCAACTGTCAATATATAAGGTCGCGCGAAAAGGTAAACCTTCGACGCGACCTTTATTTAATTTTGCTGTTTAAATGGGAAAAAGCTTTATATGACCGTCCGGATTATTATTCAGGAAAAAAATAAATTTATAAAATTAAACACCGGTAGTGTTATTTTTAAATATACTGGCAACAATAAAACCTGAAAATGCTTCTTTTGGTTCAACAAGGGCCGGTCTGCGCGTTATTGGCTTACGCTCCGGTTTTTGTGTCCTGAAAGAAGTTTATGGAAGGGAAAGATATCGGATATTAAAAATAATTCCGGTAAAAAAGAGAATACTATGGTTGAAATCTTTTGTAGATAACGGAGGGAGAATATGAAAAAACGTATTTTGGCTGTGTTAATGATATGTATTATGACAATCGGCCTCATGGTATTTCCTGGCATCGGGTTATTTAAAGCCGGCGCAGCGCAGACATTCGAAAGGGTTGAATTTATTAACGGTGTGGTAATAGCAGACAGGCTTAATTTGAGGAGTGGACCTTCTACTGAGCATGAAATCATAGGAAAATTTACAAAAAATAAATGGCTTAATGTCCTGGCTAAAATAGGGGACTGGTATGTCGTGTTTGATCCTGATTCCGGTAAGGTTGGCTGTGTATCTGCTGCATATTTTAAAACAGCGCCGGAGGTTAATCAGGGAAAAACAAGTACCCCTGCGCCTTCAAAACCCTCAACCCCTGCATCGCCGTCTCCGGCTGCCACACCCGTTCCATCAACTGACAAGCAGGAAGGAGACCTTTCCCCGGATGAGAAGAAGCTTCTGGACCTTATAAACGCAGAGCGTGCAAAGAGTAATTTAAGTCCTCTTATTGCAGATCCTGAACTGATGAAAGTAGCCAGAATAAAAGCGAATGATATGACTAAAAACAATTATTTTTCCCACTATTCACCCACTTACGGTTCACCTTTCGATATGATGAGACAGTTTGGAATCACATTTAAAGCAGCGGCAGAAAATATTGCCGGCAATTCAACGATAGAAGGTGCGGTAAGCTCGTGGATGAAATCGGAAGGCCATCGCAGCAACATTATGAACAGTAATTACAATTATACCGGTATCGGAATATCAAAAAGCAATAAATATGGCTATGTTTTTGTTCAAATGTTTATAAGGAAATAATCTGACAGGCCCAATGAAGCAAGCGGTGCCGTTGGATTATGAAAAAGCCGGCTTTTATTCCTACAATCGGAGGCATATATGACATGGAATATAAAAGGCACGGGATAATGGTTATCCTATGCCTTTTATGTATCTGACGGGCAATATATAAATCATTGAACACTCCAATATATCTTTAATAAAGAAATTATCCACAACTGTTTATAACATGGGGATAACCCGGTGGATAAGTTGAGTGATTTAAGGGGGGCTATTTTGGGTAATAATCAAATATATATTATTGATACTTGCATGAGAGGGGTTGTTTATATGAAGTACACCATTAAAGGTAAACAGACCGGTGTAACCAGTGCAATGCAGGAAAAAGCCATTAAAAAAATAAGTAAATTTGAAAGATTTTTTAAGCCTGATGCCGAAGCTGTAATTTCCTTCAAAATTGAGAAAGACAGATATACATTCGAAACTGCGATATATTCCGGTGGCACGATAATCCGTGCAGAAGAATGCAGCAATGACATGTATGCCTCCATGGACATGGTAGTGGAGAAACTGGAAAGGCAGATAAGAAAACATAAAACAAAGCTCGGCAAAAAAATTCGCCAGGAAGCAATGACTCCTGATAATTTTTATATTAACGAAGAAATAGATGAGGACGAAAGCTTCGATGTTGTCAGAACCAAACGTTTTCCGTTAAAGCCAATGGATGTGGAAGAAGCGATTCTGCAAATGAATCTTCTTGGACATGACTTTTTTGTTTTTATTAATTCGGATACCGAGACAGTTAATGTAGTATACAGACGTAAGGACGGGAAATACGGACTTATTGAGCCGGAATTCTGAAGACAAGTTTATTGGTGGGCACAAAATTACTTTGTGCCCGAAATATGTTTTTATTGTTCAAAAGCTAAATGTCTGTTTTGAAACGATAAATTTGTGGGTATACATTATTTGTAATTGTATTTAATAAACTAATGCTGATCCTTTTGTTCCTGATTGCAAATATACGTTGTATTTGAGTTTTTATGAAACCGGAGCATAAGTTCAGCATTTATATAATCCGTGGATAAAGTAGCTCTGAAGATTGACAAGTTTTATGTTTAAAAAAGAGTTTACTACCGGATTGATTGGAAGGGATTTGAAATGCTTTTAAGGGATTGCGCCGGAGGCGTTGTGTTTTATAATGATACCGTTTTTCTTTTACTGAATGAGAAAAATGAGTGGGTATTGCCGAAAGGATTGATTAAAGAAGGAGAGAAGCCTGAAGACGCGGCTGTCAGAAGAGTGTTTGAGGAAACCGCGATTAAGGGTAAAATAGTTGAACAGGCTGGCAGAACATATTATGAATTTTATTCCATTACAAGGCAAAAGCCCGTATGCAACCGGATCGCGTGGTATATTATGCAAACGGACAGTGACCGGTTCGAGATTTCAGAGAAAGAAAAATACTCAAAAGGAGGTTTCTATGATATACCTACAGCGCTTGACATGATTACCTATAGCCAGGACAAATCTCTGGTTATGCAGTCCTATAAAAAGCTTTGCGAAAAGTTGGGAAAAAAGACTTCGTATGATTAAAATGTTATAATACTGTGTCGATATATTTGATATGATAACCATAGTTGAATAGTTTATAGGTATTCTGATAAAATGTAGGATGACTTAGTGTCATCCTTTTTTATAAGGAGAAAAAAATTGAAAAGTTATAAAACCATAAAAGAAGAGGGATATTACCTATTTGAAGAGAAAAAATCAAGGTTTATCGGCAGGGCAAAACCGATAAATACAGAGCAGGAGGCGCTGGATTTTATCCAGCAAATTAAAACTTCCTGTTGGGATGCAACTCATAACTGTTACGCCTATTCTGTCGGCTCGGACTCTCTGTATCAGCGTTACAGTGATGACGGAGAGCCCCAGGGTACGGCGGGACTTCCCATATTGGAAGTTATACGAAAGAAAAACCTGCAGAATGTAGTTGTGGTGGTTACCCGTTATTTCGGCGGGATCCTGCTGGGCGCGGGAGGACTGGTACGGGCGTACGGTAAGGCATGTGCAGGCGCGTTGGAAGATGCCGGAGAGATAATAGTAAAACCTTGCTTGAAACTTTTTATACCGATAGAATATCATCTGTCCGGAAAAGTACAAAATATGCTTTTGAGTGAAGGCTTTATAATAGCGAATACCGATTACACTCATGAAGTAAAGTTTACAGTTTATTCCCCGACAGACAAAAAGGAACTGCTTGAACAAAAAATCCGGGAAATAACGGGCGGGATATTGCGTATTGAAGAGGCCGGAACCGAAAATATTTATATTGATAATAAAGGAAATGTTTTAGAGTATAAAAATAAGGAAAAAAAGGAGTAAGAGGGTAGTATTATGTCAGGTCACTCAAAATGGAATAATATTAAGCGAAAGAAGGAAAAAACCGATGCTCAGAAAGGTAAACTGTTTACAAAGCTTGGGCGTGAAATAGCAATAGCGGTAAGAAGCGGAGGTCCTGACCCTGCAACCAACTCCAAGCTCAAAGATGTTATTGCCAAGGCTAAAGCAAATAATATGCCCAATGAATCCATACAAAGGAGTATAAAAAAAGCTGCAGGAGAAGGGGACAGCTCCGGTTACGAAGTAATAACCTATGAAGGATACGGCCCCAACGGTGTTGCTGTCATTGTTGAGGCATATACTGATAACAGAAACAGAACAGCCGGTGATGTACGACACATTTTTGATAAATATGGCGGGAATCTGGGGACTACCGGATGCGTTTCATTTATGTTCGATAAGAAGGGGCAGATTATTATAGAAAAAAGTCCCGAAACAGATGAGGATGAACTTATGATCCTGGCTCTGGAAGCCGGAGCCGAGGATTTCTCCGCCGAGGACGAGTACTATGAAATAATCACTTCGCCCGGAGATTTTTCAAAGGTTTGCGATGAACTGGAGAAAGCTGGATACGAATTTGTATCGGCGGAGATAACAATGTTGCCCGCTACATATACCGAACTTACCGATCCTGAAGCTATAGAGAAAATGGAAAAGCTGATCGAACGCCTTGAAGATCATGATGATGTTCAGAATATATGGCATAACTGGAGCCAGGATTAACCGGAGGAAATATGGAAGAACAAAAGAGAGAGTTAAACGCCCAGGAAATACAAAAATTATTGCCCCACAGATATCCAATGCTAATGTTGGACAGACTTATTCTGCTGCCCGATGAGAAATTAACTCAAATTGTGCCCGGAATGAAAGTGGCCGGGATAAAAAATGTTTCTCTTAACGAACCTTATTTTACAGGCCATTTTCCTGGCAACCCCATAATGCCGGGAGTTCTTATTGTTGAGGCATTGGCTCAATGCGCGTGTGCCGGAGGACTTATGCTGAAAGAAAACAAGGGAAAGCTAGGGTTGTTTACCGGAATCGAAATAATGAAATTCAGACGACAGGTAGTTCCGGGAGATATTTTGCTTCTTGAGGCCGAATTCCTGGTATTTCGCAGGGGAATGGGAAAGGTCGCGGTAAAAGCCAGTGTTGACGGATCGGTCGCAGCAGAGGGAATCATTAGTTTTGCCTTGGTAGAAAATCAGGAATAGGGAATTGATAATGGATATATATGCTATATCGGATTTACATCTTTCCCTTGGTACCGATAAACCCATGGATATTTTCGGATGGGGAGACCATGCGGAACGATTGAAAAGACATTGGATCGACAATGTAAAAGATGAAGATTTTATTTTGATTCCGGGAGACATATCCTGGGGAATCAATCTTGAAGAAGCGGATCCGGATTTTGCTTTTATAGAAATGCTGCCCGGGAAAAAGATTATTTCAAAAGGAAATCACGATTATTGGTGGAGCACGCGGACTAAATTTGAAAATTATTGCCGGGAAAAAGGATATAAAACTATAAGTATATTGCACAATAATTCGTTTACAGTAAACAATTATACCATTTGTGGTACAAGAGGATGGAAACCCTTGGATGACGACAATTTTGGAGAAGAGGACAATAAAATTTACGCCCGGGAACTGGAAAGGCTGAAATTATCTCTCAAAGAAGGGCAAAAGACCGGAAAGCCAATAATTGCTATGCTTCATTACCCTCCTTTTGATACCAGACACAGGCCAAATGATTTCGCCGGGTTACTGGCAGAATACAATGTCAGTATATGTGTTTACGGGCATATTCACGGAAAGCATGATGAAAGCTGGAAGGATGAAGAAATTGACGGCATAAGGTATCATTTGGTTTCAGCGAATATTATCGGGTTTAACCCGATAAAACTCAGGTTGGAAACAAATGTTGACTATGATATAATCAAATAGTTTATGATGAAATGAAACATAATTTTAGGAGGATATACAGATGAGCGTAAAAATCGAAAAGCTTGAGAAAAACCAGGTGAAATTAGAAATTGAGGTAGATGCCAAGGTATTTGACGAATGTATGAATAAAGCGTATATCAAGAACAAGTCGCGGTTCAATATTCCAGGTTTCAGAAGAGGTAAAGCTCCCAGAAGCATGGTTGAAAGATATTACGGCGAACAGGTACTTTATGAGGACGCTATTAATTTCGCTTGTGCCGAGGCGTATGATAATGCCATTGACGAAAATGATCTGCATCCTGTTGACAGACCGGTAATTGATATTGTTCAGCTTGAAAAAGGAAAGAGTTTTATTTTTACAGCCACGGTAACCGTAAAGCCGGAAGTGGAATTGGGCCAGTATAAAGGCCTTTCTGTACAGAAAGAAGCGGTGGTAGTTACCGACGAGGACGTTGAAAATGAGTTAAAACGAATCCAGGAAAGAAATTCAAAGTTAATTAATATTGAAGATCGTCCCGTACAGAACGGCGATACTGTAAATATTGATTTTGTAGGCAGTATTGACGGTGTTCCCTTCAAGGGAGGAGAAGCGAAGGGATATACTCTTGTGATAGGTTCGGGCACATTTATACCGGGCTTTGAAGAACAGCTTATCGGGGCAAACATAAATGATGAGGTAACTGTTAACGTAACCTTCCCGGATGATTATCACAGTGACGATCTCAAGGGGAAGTCCGCAGTGTTTAAGGTTAAAATTAACGAAATAAAGTTAAAACAACTTCCTGAAATAAATGATGAATTTGCATCAGATGTCAGCGAATTTGAAACCCTTGATGAGTTTAAAGCCGATATTAGGGCAAAACTGACCGAACAGGCCCAGGCGAGAGCCGACAGGAAATTCGAAGAGGATATTGTTAAGCTGGCAGTTGACAATGCAGTCTGCGATATACCCGAGGTTATGATAAACCGTCGCCTGGACGATATGATGCGCCAGTTCGATATGCAGTTGAGATATCAGGGGATGGATCTTGAGGGATACCTCAAAATGATTGGAACCGATATGGAAAAATTCAGAGCCGATTATCGCGACAGCGCCCTGGAAGATGTTAAGACCCAGCTGGTTCTGGAGAAGATTGCAGAGGTGGAAAATATTATAGCATCACCTGAAGAGTTTGATGCCGAGCTGGAAGAGATGGCTAAACGGTATAACCAGCCGGTGGAGGAAATGAAGAAACATTTACATGATGACGATATAGAATATATCAAGAGCTCCATTGAGCGAAGGAAAACAATTAAATTGTTGGTCGAAAATGCAAAGGAATAAGATTCCAATTAAGAAATATTGACTAAAATATACGGTGCGAAGGGATTCTAATATAAAGCGCCAGTATTTTAGGTACATGAAAAGGAGGTTTTTCATATGTCATTGGTTCCCATAGTAGTTGAACAGAGCAGCAGGGGAGAACGTTCCTATGATATTTATTCAAGGCTTTTAAAGGATAGAATTATAGTTCTTAGCGATGAAGTGAATGATGTAACCGCCAGTCTCGTGGTGGCGCAGATGTTATTCCTGGAAGCAGAGGATCCGGACAAGGATATCCAGCTATACATAAATAGCCCGGGAGGTTCCGTTACAGCGGGAATGGCTATTTATGATACAATGCAGTATATCAAATGCGACGTTTCCACCATTTGCGTCGGTATGGCGGCCAGCATGGGAGCATTTCTGTTAGCGGCAGGCGCCAAGGGAAAACGCTTTGCTTTGCCTAACAGCACAATAATGATACATCAGCCCATGGGCGGAGCCAAAGGTCAGGCTACCGATATAAAGATTCATGCTGAATGGATTTTAAGGGTCAAGCGAAAATTGAATGAAATCCTAAGTGAAAGAACAGGCCAGCCCCTATCAAAGATTGAAATTGACACTGAAAGAGATTTTTTCATGAGCGCACAGGAGGCCAAAGAATACGGCATAGTCGATCAGGTGATGGATCGAAGAGTAACGGGGTGATAATATGGCGCGCTATGACGATAAAAAGCAGGTGAAATGTTCCTTTTGCGGCAAGACGCAGGAACAGGTAAACAGGATTGTGGCGGGTCCTGGCGTGTATATCTGCAATGAATGTATAGAACTATGCTCTGAAATTATTGAAGAGGAATATGAGGATATTCCTGTTGAGCAGCCATTGGATGAAATACCTAAACCCAAAGAAATCAAGAGAATTCTTGACGAATATGTAGTCGGACAGGAGAAAGCAAAGAAAACTCTTTCGGTAGCAGTTTACAATCATTATAAACGTATTCGCAGCCAGGGATCACGGCAAGATTTGGAGATTCAAAAAAGCAATATTCTTCTTATGGGACCTACAGGCTGCGGTAAAACCTACCTGGCCCAGACTTTAGCCAAGATATTAAACGTGCCTTTTGCCATTGCCGATGCCACTTCCCTGACAGAGGCAGGATATGTGGGGGAGGACGTTGAGAATATTCTCTTAAAACTAATCCAGGCAGCCGATTATGATATTGAGCGGGCTGAAAAGGGCATTATCTACATTGATGAAGTAGATAAAATAGCCCGTAAATCGGAAAACCCGTCCATTACCCGCGATGTAAGCGGTGAAGGAGTTCAGCAGGCGCTGTTGAAGGTATTGGAGGGAACCATGGCTTCGGTGCCTCCACAGGGAGGCAGAAAGCATCCCCACCAGGAATTCATCCAAATAGATACCACGAATATCCTGTTTATATGCGGCGGCGCCTTCGAAGGCCTGGAAAAAATCATAGAAAACCGTATAGGTACAAAATCAATGGGGTTTGGTGCCAAGATAGAAAGCCGTGCCCAAAAGGATATCGGGGAATTATTCTCCCAGGTGGTTCCCCAGGATCTGTTAAAATATGGGCTTATTCCCGAGTTTGTAGGAAGACTGCCGGTAGTGGTTACCTTGAGTCAATTGGATAAAAAAGCCCTCATTGACATACTCACAAAACCCAGGAATGCGTTGATTAAGCAGTATAAAAGGCTTTTTGAGCTTGACGGAGTTCAGCTGGAAGTGGAAGATGACGCACTTGAGGCAATAGCCGACAGGGCTATTGAAAGGAAAATCGGCGCTCGCGGACTACGTGCGATTATGGAAGACATAATGCTGGATGTTATGTATGAGATTCCTTCGACTGACAATGTGGAAAAGTGCGTTATTACCAAAGAGACTGTATTAAACAATCAGCGGCCTAACCTGGTCTTAGGGGAACAGAGAAAAAGTTTGCCCGCGGTAAGAAAAAAAAAGCGGGAAGTTGATTCTGCTTCTTAAATTATTAATGAATACTACAAGAGGTTGTCTTAAAAAGATATGTCTTCCTCTTGTTTTTTTATGGGGGAAGGAATCTCTTCTTAACTCGTGCTGTTATACACAGCTTGAGAATTTTTCGTTTTGGTCAGGATGGCAGTCTGTTTTTAAGACAACCTCTTATTTGACTCAATAACAAGTATTATTGCAGATTCAGCCGTTTGGTCAGGATACTGTCTGTAACGGAATAGTAAACTATGGCCATTACTGCTGCTACTGCAATATCAATCAGTATTAAGTAAAATGAATGAACCGAGATTGTATGTGGATACTTTATAATGTAATCAATGAACTCCATTCCATTAGGTCCTTGAATTAAATTCGTGATAATCTTGTTATACTGATACCTATATAAGTGCCGACGGATATGATAAACCGGTATTTATTCGAAAGGTGACCGATTGAAATGGCAGTATAGAAAGCCAGTATATTGTTAGTAAAATAAATGATGGCTCCAATAGTTGCCACAAAGATGAACATATTAAGCATACGGCTCAGGTCTTCCCCAAAGTAAGAATAAAGGAGTGCATATATCTCATTTAAAGAGTAAATCTTTAAATATGTTATAAAGAAAATTGATGAAAAGACGATAATATAGCATAAGTAGATCCACATCAACCATACAAGAAGCCTGGAAATAATATGCTGAGACGGCTTGACCGGCAGCGAGAACATCGAGTATCCTTCTTCTGCCAAAAGACAATCTACTGATTTTCCCTTTTCTTCTCTGATTCTGTCGGCCGTGGATGTCAGGACAATCTGTCCCTTATTAATGAAGATAACATCATCAAGAAATTTTTCTACATCCGATATCAGATGCGTAGCTATGAGAACAGCGGCATTATCGCTGTAATTGCTGATTATGGTTTCAAGAATGTAGTCCCTTGTTGCCGGATCCACACCGCTGATAGGCTCGTCAAGAAGATAAAGCCGGGCGCTGCGGCTCATAGTTAGGATGAGCTGGACCTTATCTTTATCGCCTTTTGAAAGGGCTTTAAGCTTATGTTTGGGGTCAAGATTGATTCTTTTAAGCATGTCATAGGCTTTTTCCCGACTGAAATCCTCGTAAAAATCAGCATAAAAATCAATTGCCTGACTTATCCCCATCCATTCGGCAAAATAAGTTTTTTCAGGCAGGTAGGATACTATTTTTTTTGTTTCAGTTCCGGGTTTCATTCCAGCTATTATTATATTGCCTTCGGTAGGGGGTCAGAAGAGCGCCGGCAAGTTTGAAAATTGTTGTTTTCCCGCTTCCGTTAAATCCGATAATGTCAAAAATTCTTTACGAAGCATAGGAATTATTACATTTTGATTTCATTAAACAAAAACCTGTTAAACAATGCAAGTTTCTCCCTGGTATGGACATTCTATATTGGAAACAATCCAAGGAGGAGATGCGCAATGTTTAAGAAAACTATGGTCTCACTGTTGAGTATTTTGCTGCTTGCGGCAATAATTGTCGGATTGACAAGCCCCAGTTCGGTTATGGCTGCCGCAGGACTGACAGGTTCCCGGAGAGGATTCTTTGACAGAGTAGAAACCCGTACCCTCAATACTATTAAAGAAGGTCTTGAAACCCTGGCAAAAAAGATGAACAAAAATGACAGTCTGTCATATGTGTCCGATGACGGGATTGCAAATGTGATTGCCATGAAGGAACGTAAAGAGATATTGGTGAGTATATCGGTTGACGGCAACAAATTGCCTGAATCCGCATGCAAGGATTTCAGTAAGGTGAACACCCTGGCGAAAGAATACCTGAAGCCGGTTTTAAATGAAAAACAGACTATGGGGCTATGCTCGCTCTTCTTTGGCGATGCATATGACCAATATAAAAAAGGCGTAAAAAAAATAGAGCTTTTTAAAAAGCAGGAAGGTATAAGTATCAAGTGTATCGGAGATGTCAACTCAGGCAAGTTAAATATCACCATAAAGGGCGCCCTGTCTGAACAGATATCTCTTTTGGACTTGCTGAAAAAGAAACTGTTTTCTCAATAAATTGCATTATCAGTTAGGGGAAACACCATGCTAAATGAAGAGAAAGCAGCTTAACAGGCTGCTTTCTCCATTATGAACATACTATGGCACACATTTTGACCTATTATCATCAGACACTTTCGATTTCAGCCGGGTATTCCAGACCCCATTCTTTCCTGAAACCGTCCATTTGTTTCATGATCCTGATAATCTCGCTGTGAGGCATTTCAGGACATTCGACAAGTCCGTTTTCGATGGCGTTAATTACTGACTCTACCTGGTATTCAAATCCGGTAATCTGCGGCGGCGCCGGATAAGTAGCCACAACTTCCCTGTCCAGGTTGTAAACTTTAATTAATTCAGGGTTGTTAATATTCTCCACCACCAGGCACCCTTTATCACCGTAAATAACGCCCTGGCGATTTGTTTGAGCGACAACGCTGAAATGAAGAACCGCCATAACCCCGTTTTCATAGCAGAGGGTGACACTTCCCGACGCGTCAACACCTGTGTCGGTAAAGGTACAGATGGACGATGATTTTGCGACTTTATCTCCCAATACCATTGCGGCAAAATTAAGAGTATAAACTCCCACATCCAACAGAGCGCCTCCTGCCAGCGCAGGATTTACGATTCTCTCTTTGTGGGTCACTATATAACCTAAATCTGCGGCCAATAGCCTGACATTTCCAATAACGCCGCTGTCAATTATTTCATTTATGGTTTTTGACATCGGCATATATCTTGTCCAAATGGCTTCAGCTATTACAAGATTTTTTGATCTTGCAAATTCGATAAGCCTTTCGGCCTGTGCCGCATTGGTTGTAAAGGATTTTTCGCATAAAACGTGTTTGCCGTGCTCAAGGCACATCATGGAATGCCTGTAATGGTGCGAATGAGGTGTTGCCACATAAACCAGGTCAACTTCAGGATCCTGGAGCATCTCTTCATATGAGCCGAAGGCTTTCTTGAAATTGTATTTCTTTGCAAGATTACTTGCCCGGGTTAAATCCCGCGAAGCTACCCCATAAGGAATGATTTGCGGCATATGAATAACTGTAGAAGCCATTTTCTCAGCTATATCGCCCGCTCCGAGAATTGCAAATTTATACTGTCGCATTGTACTACCCCCTTATTTTTAGGTTGAATATCATGCTTTATTGTAGCCATAACAATTAAGATAAGTCAATGCACCGAAAAGATAAAAACTTCAAAAACCCACTGTTAAACGTACTTTGCATTAAGAACAAACGTTTGGTAAAATATAATAAATATAATGGCAATAAATTGTTCCTGGTAATATAATTTGTATTGAATATTTATAATATGTGAAATACTTATAAGAAAAAGAACAGGGTACAATCTGATAAATTAGACAATACCAATCAGTAGGAGTGAAAAAATGTCGGCCGGACAAAAGAAAAGCTATGGAAATGAAAGTATTACATTATTAAAGGGCGCTGACAGGGTCAGACTAAGACCGGCGGTAATATTTGGGTCAGATGGATTGGAAGGCTGCCAGCATTCTTTCTTTGAGATTTTATCCAATTCAATTGACGAAGCCAGAGAAGGTTACGGGAAATTAATCAGGGTAATCAGGCATAAAGATTATTCTATAACCGTGGAAGACCAGGGGCGAGGTATTCCCCTGGACTATAATCCGAAAGAACAGCGTTATAACTGGGAACTTGTTTATTGCGAGCTGTATGCCGGAGGGAAATACTCCAACAATACCGGCGAAAATTACGAATATGCCCTGGGCTTAAACGGTCTTGGTGCCTGTGCCACCCAGTACAGTTCTGAGTATATGGATGTAACGGTTTATCGGGATGGATATAAATATGAGCTTCATTTTGAAAAAGGAAACAATATCGGCGGCTTGAAGAAAACCAAGTGCAATTATGAACATACCGGTACTATACAAACATGGAAGCCGGACCTGGAGGTCTTTACCGATATAAAAATTCCTGTGGAATATTTCAGGGACGTTTTAAGAAGGCAAGCTGTAGTCAATGCCGGGCTGGTATTTGAATTTATTGATGAAAAGTCGGGAACAACCGAGCGATTTGTATATGAAAACGGAATAGCAGATTATGTGGCTGAACTTAATCAGGACAAGGGAATAACCAAGCCTTGTTATTTCGAAGGTTCGGCCAGGGGAAGAGATCGTGAAGACAAACCTGAATATAAGGTTAAGATGGAGATAGCCTTTTGTTTTAATAACGAAATTAATTCGATACAGTATTATCATAATTCCAGCTGGCTGGAATACGGCGGTTCACCGGATAAAGCGGTGCGGGCGGCTTTTGTATATGAGATTGACAAATATTTGAGAAATAATAATAAATACAATAAAAACGAAAGCAAAATTACCTTCAGCGATATTGAAGACAGTCTCATACTTATAACAAACACTTTTTCAACCGTGACTAGCTATGAAAATCAGACCAAGAAAGCTATCAACAACAAGTTTATCCAGGAAGCCATTACGGAATTTCTAAAACAAAAGCTGGAAATATATTTAATTGAGAATAAAGAAGAGGCCGAGAAAATTGCGGCACAGGTACTGATAAACAAACGAAGCCGCGAATCGGCCGAAAGAGCGAGAATAGACGTGAAAAAGAAACTTGGCGGAACAATGGATATATCCAGCCGGGTTAAAAAATTTGTGGATTGCAGAAGCAAGGACGTAAATAAAAGAGAGCTTTACATAGTGGAAGGCGATTCGGCTTTAGGTTCGGTAAAAATGGCAAGAGACAGTGAATTCCAGGCCGTCATGCCTGTAAGAGGGAAAATACTCAATTGCCTTAAGGCAGACTACAGCGGTATCTTCAGAAGCGAAATAATTGTGGATCTGATAAAGGTTTTAGGATGCGGAGTGGAGATAAAATCAAAGCACAATAAGAACCTGGGATCATTTGACTATGACAGTCTTAAGTGGGATAAAATAATTATCTGCACCGACGCAGACGTTGACGGGTATCAGATAAGAACTCTTATTTTAGCGATGTTCTACAGGTTAATGCCCACTCTTATTGAAAAAGGCAAGGTATTCATAGCCGAATCCCCGTTATTTGAAATAACCGCCAAAGACAAGAATTATTTTGCATACACAGAAAAGGAAAAGAATGAAATTTTAGAGAAACTTAAAGGCCAGAAGGTGACTATTCAAAGGTCAAAAGGATTAGGCGAAAATGATCCCGAAATGATGTGGATTACTACAATGAATCCCGAAACCCGCAGGTTGATTAAAGTTATGCCTGATGATGCTGAAAACACCCAAAAGTTTTTTGACCTGCTGTTGGGTGATAACCTGCAGGGCCGTAAGGATTATATTTCCGAATACGGGCATGAATACATGGAGCTTATCGATGTATCATGATGGAGGTTGGAAGTAAGAGGCAAGAAGTTAGAAATTGGGAGTTGGATGTAAAAAATTAGAAGCTGGAAGTGGGAGATATCATCCTGAACGGAGCATAGCGAAGTGAAGGATCTATAACGTCAACATAAAATATCCTTCACTAACGCTCAGGATGACCGTTGGTCAGATTCTTCGCTGGCGCTCAGAATGACAAAATATACTAAGGATGACAAAGGGCGTTCTGGAAAAAACTGAAAAATACGAGTGGCCCATAAGTAAAATATGCAAGGAGATTACCTATGGAAAACAAACCTGTCGAACAAAAGATCGTGGATACCTTGAAGGTTAACTATATGCCTTACGCAATGAGCGTGATCGTTTCCCGTGCCATTCCCGAGATTGACGGGCTTAAACCCTCACATCGCAAGCTTCTTTATACTATGTACAAAATGGGTTTGTTAAGGGGAGACAAAACAAAATCCGCTAATGTAGTGGGTCAGACCATGAAGCTTAATCCCCATGGCGATATGGCAATCTATGAAACCCTGGTGCGCCTTACAACCGGGAATATGACCCTTTTACATCCTTTTGTTGAGTCAAAGGGGAATTTCGGCAAAGTATACTCGAGGGATATGAAGTATGCCGCGCCAAGATATACCGAGGTTAAACTTGCAGCTATAAGTGAAGAATTGTTCAGGGATATCGACAAAAACACCGTGGATTTTGTCGATAACTATGACGGAACAATGAAGGAACCCGTGCTCCTTCCGACTACATTCCCCAATATTCTTGTTAACCCGAACCAAGGTATAGCCGTCGGTATGGCGAGCAATATATGCAGTTTTAATTTGCGAGAGGTGTGCAAAGCGACAATAACATACATAAAGGATGATGATTTTGATTTATTAAAGTATTTAAAGGCTCCTGATTTTTCGACCGGAGGACAATTAATCCTGAATAAACAGGAGATGCGCAAAATATATGCTACCGGGAAAGGCTCATTTAAAATCAGGGCAAAGTATCGCTATGACAAGAAGAACAGCTGCATAGAAATATATGAGATTCCTTATACCACATCCTCAGAAGCAATAATTGAGGCTATTGCCTCCATTATTAAATCCGGGAAAATAAAGGATATTGTTGATGTCAGAGATGAAACAGATCTTGAAGGGCTTAAGATAACAGTTGATATTAAGAAAAACAGTGATCCTGATGAAATAATGAATAAGCTTTTTAAGCTCACTCCGCTGCAGGACAGCTTTGGCTGCAATTTTAACGTATTGATAGGCCAGAAGCCGATGGTTCTTGGCGTGCTGGAAATACTGGATCATTGGATACAGTTCAGGATGGAATGTATCAGAAGGAAATCAGAATTTGAAATTAAAAAGAAGAGTGAAACTCTCCATCTGTTAACAGGACTTTCCAAAATACTTCTGGACATTGACAAAGCAATTCGGATAATTCGGAATACCGAACAGGAATCCCAGGTAGTGCCGAATTTAATGAAAGGTTTTGGGATCGATAATGCCCAGGCTGAGTTTATAGCCGAAATAAAACTCAGAAATTTAAACAGGGAATATATTTTAAGACAGACGGCCGATATTGAAAAGCTTAAGAAAGAAATTGAAGACTTAAAGGATATCGTGGCACATGATGCCAGGGTACTGGACATTATATGCAGCGAGTTGGAGGAGGTTTCCCAAAAATACGGACAGGACAGAAAAACCGAGATTATTGATGAAGAACATATTGAGGAGGTTACACCCGATAATCTCATAGAAGATTATAATGTCCGGATAGTTTTAACTGATAAAGGCTATATTAAAAAAATACCATTGATATCTCTTAGGTCTTCCGGCGAGCATAAGCTTAAAGATGACGATTTGATTATTCAGGAAGCCGATACTCACAATAAGGCTGAATTGCTTTTGTTCTCAAACAAATGCGTGGTATATAAAGCAAAAGTGTACGATTTTCCTGACAGTAAGGCAAGCCAGTTGGGCGAATATCTGAATAATATCTTAAACCTGGAGCCGGGAGAAAAAATAATAAAAATGCATCCCACCGATGATTTTAACGGGTATTTCCTTTTTGCTTACGAAAACGGGAAAATGTCCAAAGTTCCTGTATCCAGCTATGAAACCAAGACCAACAGGAGGAAACTTTCCAATGCTTATAATGACCTGTCTCCACTGGTTGATATATTCTACCTGGAAGAGGACAAGGACTTTGTTGCCTTCAGCAGCATAGACAAGGTATTGGTTTTTAACACTTCCCAGATTAATCCAAAAACTACGCGTGATTCCCAGGGAGTTTGGGTGCTGAAATCGAAGAGGGGCAGTACGCTTAGAAAAATACTGCCTTTAAGTGATGCCGGTTTAAAAGATCCTGAGTACTACAGGGCCAATATTCCTGCCATAGGACGCTATCTCAAGGAAGAAGACAAAGAGGACAATCAAATAGGTTTGTTTTAGTTTTCAGACATTTTGAAAGGTCGGCTGTATTTATTCATGTAACCGGAGGAAGAACTGATGGAGGATATGGTCCATATCAAAAAATGCCTAAATGGACAGAAGGATGCCTTTGAATTCCTGGTGACAAAGTATAAAAACCTGGTTTACAGTATTGCTCTTAACACTCTGATAAATAAGAATGATGCTGCCGACGTGACCCAGGAAGTTTTTTTGAAAGCATGGGCAAACCTATCCAGTTACAACCCCGAGTTTACTTTTAAAAGCTGGATCGCCAGAATTACAGTCAATCATTGTATTAACCTTAATTACAAAAGACGTCGAATAGCAGCATGGGATGACGAAGAAATGGAAAAAATCACAACAGATGAAGATAATCCGGAAAATGTCGCTTTAGACACCGAAAGACGAAATGACATAAGAAATGCAATAAACAGTCTGCCTGAGAAATACCGTATTATCGTACAGCTTTATCATCAGCATTCGTTAAGCTACGAAGAAATATGCAATGTTACGGGGTATCCTATGAGTATTGTCAAGAACAGGCTTTACAGGGCGCGAAAAATGCTTGCAAAAAGTCTTACTACATACTCGCAGAAGGCTGTGAACAAGGGGGAAAAAGCGTGGATTGCAGACGAGCCTGGGATCTCATGATGAAAAGCTTTGATAAGGAAATATCCGAGCTCCTTGAAAGTGAACTGAATACTCATGTAAATGAATGCGCCTCATGCAAAGCCAGATTTGATAAGCTTACCAAGGTGTTTGCCTTTATGGAAACGGCTGTATGGCAGGCCCCTGCCGATATCGAGAAAAGAGTTATGACAAAATTGAATTCGGTGAGACAGAAAAGGGATTTCCTAATGCCATATGTGATTTTCAACTTTATTGTATTTACGACAATCGTGGTATACTGGCTGGACAATCTTCTGAGTATCAACATATTTACATTTGCCAAAGACCTTTTAAATGAAATTGTTGTGGCTTACAATACATCAGTCACGATTATTGCAACATACCGGAGCTTTTTTAACACGTATTTTGTCAGGCCCACTGTTAATATTGCAATAATTGCAGGCATAATCTATGGCTTATTAAGTATTGCGTCATTTTTACAGAAAATGCGAAGGCGCTGTGTTTCTTAATGTTTAATCGGAGGTTATTGATCATTATGAAAAAAAGATGGATATTATTGACCTGTTCGTTATTGGTAATTTTCATACTGGCAGGTACCGTATTTGTCTTTGCGGCAAATGAAAACATGGTAATCGGAGTCGAAAAAACTCATGAGGGCGATTTTATTACCGGAGGCAATACTGTAATAAATGACGGGACAGTTAAGGGGGACTTTATAGCTGTCGCGCAGGTATTGAAAAATACCGGTACTGTTGAAGGTGATTTAATTGCCGGAAGCGCCGAAATGGATATTGACGGGTATATTAAGGGCAGTGTACGCACAGGGGGAAATAATGTAAGAATTTCCGCAGTTATTGACAGAAATACCATGGTTTTTGCCTCTAATGTAGTCATAGGTAAGGATGCAGAGATAAAACGCAATGCATATTTATTTGGCGGTGTTGTATCTTTCAACGGCAAAGTATTGGGCGACACCGTTATATTTGGCGGAGACGTAACACTTGGAGGCAACTTTGAAGGCAATGTGAAAGTCAAAAACATTCAGGAAGGCTCTGTATTCAGAATGAATCCCGGAACAGTTATAAAAGGAAAACTTATATATGAAGGAGTTACAAAGTATGAGATTCCTTCCGATGTGCATGTGGGGGATTACGAGTTTATCCGGGTTGAACCTGTAAGCAAAGGAGATAATAATAGGCTCAATTTCTGGAAGATAATCAAGACAATATTTACAATGCTGGTTTATTACCTGTTCGCTTTGCTGATTTATAAGCTGTTTCCAAGGTTCTTCCTTCGTTCCGGCGACTTTATTGAAGTAAAACCTCTCACGGCTGCAGGTATTGGTATAGCTACCCTGGGAACACTTGTGGCAGGAAGTCTGTTTTTAATATTGCTTCTTATTTTGGCGGTTATTATAATAAACGGTTCCGTATTCTTTTTTGGATTGTTGTTGTTTATTTTTGTTACGGTGGTTACTATTCTGTTTGCAGATATACCGGTATCGGTATGGCTTGGCAATGTTATTACAAGCAGAAAGTTCAGTGTCCCGGGCAGATTGGCTATCGGATTAGGTACTATTACTGGCGTTAAGATTCTCCTTGATTTGCTGGCAACTGTCGGACCGGCAGCGCCTGTCGCCGGCATACTGTCATTTGTGATTAATGTTGCCATCTGGATATTCGGGACCGGATCGATTATGAAAATTATTTTCGAAACAGGCAAGGCCGCTAATCTACATGCTGAGGCAGAAGAAACCGTGGCTGAGACAGGTGATTATGCCGGATAAAGATTTCCAAAGACCGTCAGCAAAACAGGCGGTCTTTTTTAATTATATTTTGATTCCAGGCGCAGGGTTTTTCGTTGAGAAAAGCCGGTTTGCCCCGGAGAAAAGACCGACGGACAATAACCTTATTGAAAATGTATAAGTTACCCCCTGCACGTTTTTGTTATATGTCCAACCCTATACTGAATATCTTAATTATAAATATTGCATAGGGATGGGATAATGGATGATCGTATTGGTGAAAAGGAAAAATGCCGTTCTTATTCTGCTCATATTGTTTTTATCTATTGCAATTTTCAGCATTGACGGAAGAACTTCGCCGATTGCCGAAACCGTTAAAGAAAAAGCCGGACCGGTGGTAGTGGTGGACGCAGGACATGGAGGTGAGGATCCGGGGAAGGTCAGCAATTACTCCGGCCTGGCTGAGAAGGATCTAAATTTAAGAATAGCCCAGCTGTTAAAGAATCTTCTTGAACAGGACGGTTATACTGTCTACATGACAAGAACGGAAGACAAACTTAATTATTCTCCCGGAACAAAGGATATCTATCAGAAACGCAAACAGGATCTTACCGCAAGAAAGCAGTTTATTGATCAGAGCGGGGCTGATGTGGTCGTAAGCATACATATGAACAGTTATACCGATCCAAAGTATCATGGGGCGCAGACATTTTATCCGCCTTATTCGACAGATAGCGAAAGACTTGCAAAAAATATACAAAATGCTCTGATCGAGGTTTGTGACAAAAACAACACCAGGACGGCATTAGTAAAGAAAGAACAGATAATTCTTTTCAGGGATGTTAAAGTGCCTACTGTCATAGTAGAATGCGGTTTTCTCTCTAATAAGGAAGAAGAAGCAAAGTTAAAGACCCTTGAGTACCAGGAACTTCTCGCCAGAGGCATAAAACAGGGAATCGATAATTTTTTCGGAAAATAGTTAAAAGTAAAAAAAAATAACCGATATTTATATTAGTAATTTAATATATAATTAATATATAAACAAATAATAAAAATAATATACAAAAGATGGAGTGTACCTGATTATGTACCTGAAGTATTGTTTGTCTGCCGACATAGCCATATGTATACTGGGTTTTATATTTTTCCTTATCATGAAAAAAAGGAATCAAGCAAGCAGAAAAAATACTTTTATATTGATATGCTCCTCGGTTATGGCTATGATTTGCGCATCCTTAATACCGTTAATTGCAGATTTCCTGGTTGAAAAATTTGATTTTTCCATTGCGGAATCGCTTATCATTTCATTCTTTTTTTTAGCGATACCGGCTATGGTTATTTTTTACCTGCTGATGCCTGTATGGGCAAAACAGTTTAAGAATGACAAATCCGGCAGTATGGTGGGATACGCTGAAGAATTTTCCGGGGATAAAACCGATAAAAACGAGTCTCCGGAACGGGAATCAGAAATCCTACAAGCCGCTGTGGCATATACCGGCAACTTTGAAACCGGTGAGACAGATACGGACATCTTTAAGATCGATGAAACAGGCATTTCTGCTGATAATGAAAGTAAAATCAGAAATGAGCTCCAGGAAACTGAAAAACCGTATGAGGAAGAATTACATACAGAGGAAATACATAGTGATTCTGAAGAACGAAATATTTATGAAGAGGAAAATCTCCCTGCAGAAAAAGATGTACCTGAAAAACAGGCAGAAAAACAAGATACTTACGAGAATAAGGATGTTTATTCGGAGGTCTCTGTCTCCAGTCCGGATAATCAGCCAGTTATTATCAGGTTGCTTAATATAGCTATGGACAGTAAAATCAATCATAATTACCAAATCGCAATTACAGCCTATGAGAGAGCATTAACTCTCGATCCTGACGACGAGCTTCGCTATCTTCTAATCCTGGATTTATGTTCTCTGTACAAGATTACAGGAAATATCGAATCAATCTACAGATTACTGAACTCCGTTCAGTGTAATCTGTTAAGTGAAGACAAAAAAGAGGATATATTAAGAAATATTAAAAATTATTAGCGATAAACATTGATATATACAGATTAAACTGATATTATTATATTTGAATTATCATAAGTCTTAATGATTATTATCATGAATCCATAAATCTTAATACCATTAAGGGGGTAGCTGAGAATGAAAACTGCTCAGCAAATTATCGGCTTGCCGGTAGTAAGCATTTTTGATGGGAATGAGATCGGGAAAGTAAAAAACGTCATTATCAATGCTTCTAAAGGTACGATAGACTTTTTTGTCATCGACAGTGGTATCAGGTCACTTTCTGGAGGTGTAATTCCCGCCGACAGAGTTTTAGGTATAGGCGAATATGCATTAACCATTCAGCAACCTGATGATATCAGCGATATTGTAAAGATTCCGGCTGCCATTGAACTTATGCAGAAAAATATTAGAATTAGCGGTATCCGGGTTTTAACAAAGAAGGGTAATCTATTGGGTGAAACCGGAGATTTTTATATTAATGATGAGAATACTTATAATATAACCGGTGTTGAATTTATACCTGCAAATGAATCGTTGCCGTCGGGTATTATTCCCCGAAGCAGTATAATAACTTTTGGTAAGGATCTTCTTGTAGTACAGGATGATGTTATTTTCCAGTTAATTGAATCACCTCATTCGATGGAAGAATCCTCAGAACAAAAAAAAAATTTGAGTATAAATCAGGAGATTTCTACCCATGATGAGATAACATACTCTGAAACTGAAACAATCAGTCACGAGATTAGCCAGGAACTCAGCTATAAACCCATGGAGGAAAAAATCGAAGAGACTGAGGCAGAGACAGAGGAACTTAATAATATAGATTTCATGGATTCAGACATCAGATATGATATACCTGACATCAGCTATGATATACCATTTGAAAACAGTGAAGAAAACTATAGTCAAACTACCGCAGAAGAAGATCCTACCGCAGAAGAAGATCCGGTGGCAGAAATAGAAGAGCTGGTATCAGAAACAGAAGAGCCGGAAGAAGAAATGGAAGCACCGGAAACAGAAACAGAAAAGCCGGAAGCAGAAATGGAAGCGCCGGAAACAGAAATTTCTGAGGAGGTACCGGCAGAAGAAAAGAAAAAGGAAGAGAAGCCTTTAAGTGCTGCAGAATTATTTGAATTGCGCCAGAGACAGTACCTTGTAGGCAAGAAAGTAACAAAGACTATATATGCCCCGGATGGCAGAGTGTTGGTTAATAACGGAGAAATTATCACAGACCGTTTGATAGATGAAGTAAAAGCGCATGGAAAGCTTATCGAACTTGTAATGAATTATGAAGAATAAGATGGATGCGTAACGGGCTTGCCAAGGTACGTTGCGAAACACAAGTGAGTCCCACCCGTTAAAGTAAATGATTGAACGTTGGCGGGCTCGGGAGCCCTATCTGAAGTTAGTTGTACGGGTCAGGATTTCCTGGCCCGTTTGTTATACGGAGATGAAACTGGATATGAAATTTCAAGTTAAAAACTTATGGGCGATCTTTATTGTTATTCAGATATTATTCGGTACCGGAACCGGGCTGTTGCTCCTTTCAGCCACAAAAATAAATACGGAAATTGTATCGGTCAGCACAGATGAGATTACATTGGACGATGTTTCGATTGAACATTTAAGAGATGTATTGTCGGATTATTATACTGAAAAGATTGAAAACGGAGAAATAAAGATAGAAATAGATGGTATACCATTCTCTGTTCCTTATCAGGACATTGATGTTAATGTTGACTTGGATAAGACTATTGAAAACATAAAAAGCAGAATGCCTGAAAACGGATTTGAAATGCTGTTTTCAGAAGCAGTTGTCTATGATGTTACACCGGTTTTTACATATAATTCCGGTAAATTAATCAGGAGATGCGAGGAATTGCTTTCCCATTATAAAACTGAGCCGGTCAAAGAAAAGTACGAAATCGAAAACGGCACTTTAACTCTGATTCCCGGTATTCCCGGTTTAAGCATCGATTATGTAAAACTGGAGCAGGAGTTGAAAAACTTAATATTCGTTCCTGCAGAGCCATACAGAATAAACTTAAAGGATTCCCCGGTTATTATTAAAACAATGCCGGAACCCATTTATAAAGAGACTTTTAATACACTGGTCTCAAAAAGCAACGTGGAATTTGACCCTAATCTTAGTGAGAAGGCCGCAGAATGCAAAGACAGTATTAATAATGTAATTATCGATAATAGCCAGGAGTTCAGGCTGGATGATATTTTGGATTTCTCACGGTTTTCAGGGGATATGGAAAAGGATTTGTTAAATCGTATTGCAACCGTTGTTTACCAGGCTGCTCTGCCAATGGACGGGATAAAGGTTTTGAATCGAAGGCCTGCTCAAAGAGCAGTGTCTTATGCAGAACCAGGTTTGGAGGCAGTTATCGAAGGCGAAGGTGCCAACCTGATTTTCAGAAATGAAACAGGGAAGCCTTTGTTGTTGTTATCAGAAATAATTGCAGACAGATTCAATGTTTTCTTTGCTTCTACGGGAGAAATCACCACCGGAACTTTGACCGTTGAAAAAAGGGATTTTGTGCCTCCTTCGGTTATAACCGTAGTGAATAATTCTCTGCCTCCCAATGTAACCAGGGTTATATCGGAGGGAGTTCCGGGATATACTGCTTATGTCACCCGGACAATTAACGGAAAGACTGAAGAAATCTCCCGAGATAAATATCAACCCGTAAGCCGAACAGTCGAGACCGGCGCAAAGCCTGTCAGTTTAGATTCAAAATAAGTGAACTGTCTCTTCCTAGTAGTTTAAATATGAATGTATTATGAAGGCTGCCTTACTTATCAAAGGCAGTTTTTAATTAATTACATCCTAATATATCCGAGGCCGATGCGAGTTATAGTATGAAGATGTCATACTGAGCGCCTTTTGTCATTCTGAGCGTCAGCGAAGAATCTTAATGCGTTTGTATAAGATCCTTCGACTCCGCTCCGCTTCGCTCAGGATGACATTAAGGGAGTTACACGATCCTAAGGATGATATCAATAGGGTGGGGCAAGGTTTCTCATTGAGATAAACCGGCATATTTTGAAGGATTCTCCCACTGCTACTTACAAAAATTATGATTGCCTATCTTAACGACTATAGGGCGGCTCCAAATCCATTTGCTGGTTGCAGTGGCCGGATTATAATAGTAAATGCATCCGTAGGTCGGATCCCAGCCGTTTAAGGCATCCCTCGCAGCTTTGTATGCCGTATCATTAGGAGGAAGGTTTATTTGCCCGTCGGTTACTACATCGAAAGCGCCTTTTTGATAAATCACTCCTGCAATTGTGTTGGGAAAACGGCTGTCAGCCACCCTGTTTAGAACCACCGCACCAACCGCAACCATTCCTTCATAAGGTTCACCTCGAGCTTCTCCGTGTATTAATCGCGCCAATAAGTCAATATTGCTGTTTGTTGTTGCGGGAGTTCCGGTAAGCAAGCCCAGGGCGTACAGAGTCTGCTTGCCGGCTATGCCGTCAACTTTAAGACCGTTTTTGCTTTGAAAGTATCTGACCGCCTGGTAAGTTTGATACCCGTATTTGCCGTCTATTGGTCCTTTGTAATATCCCCAGGCCTTTAACCTTTTCTGTATTTCAATCACTTCTTTGCCGCTGGAACCATAATACGACAGTGTTTCCCTGCTGGAATGTTCCATTATGGCACGGATATTTGGCAATAAAAATCCCACTGACAATACTATGGCAACAATAAAATAGACCCAAGCAATTTTTATTCGTCTTTTCATGAGTACCCTCCAAATTGAGTATCCATAAAAAGCTTTTGCAATAGGTCAAAAATTATGCACAATTTTATAAAACGGGGTTTCCTTCAAATCCAGCCAGGAAAATAACAATAAGAAGCGCTACCAGAAGAAAATCGCATTCGCTGCCTTCCATTAATAACAGTATTATTAAGGCAATCAAAATAATATCATCCTGTCTCAAATTTCTTAAGAATGATGGTAAAAATTGTTGTTGTCTGTGATGAACAGGGGCATGGTGTTCAGTTTTATCATCTGCTTCGTAAGGCAGAGGGATGGAGCTGAGACCCCTTGGTTCCATCATTTATTCACCTCTTTGTATCGCGGTTAAATGTAGGGGCTATAGCGCTTATTATGTTAATAACTTTCAGGAGCTGTATTGCTCCTCCCAGGCGCTGCTGTCTCTGAGCGCCCAAAAAAGGCTGTATGGAATTTAACAGCGTAATCCTTGAGTCTCTGACATTATTCAGCATTCCCATTATTTCATTTGCTTTTGCCATTAAGCTCGCTTCAAAATTGCTGTCCCGTGTGGTGGACGTGGAAATGTAACCGCCTCTTTCTTCGGGAGCAGTGCTTGAACCTAACGAAGGATTATTTCTATTTGAGCTTGACTCGGGTGGTACAATATTTTCTACAATATTTTTTAATCCGCTGGTATCAGCCACCCCGAACATATCGGCAATCTGTTTCAGCTTCTTATCAAGCTCATCAGCCATAAAACCGCCTCCGAATCTACTTTAATAATGATCTTAGTCTCTGTGCTATAATGGCTCCGTCAGGGCCCAAAACCTGGATAAGTTTCTGAAAATCTTTTTCTGTGACTTTACTTTTAATTTCATCAAGGCTGATTCCCATTTGGTTTAGTTTATTGGGATCAAATTCATTGATTTTTTCAAGAATCTCATTGGTATCGATTTGGCCCAGCCTTTTCCTAAGCTCGTTAGGGTCCTCGTTTCTAAGCATTTCGAGAGCTTTCTCGAGTTTTTTCTTTTGAATGTTTCCGCCTAATCTGTCAAACATGTTATAATTTCCTGACATATCTCCACCTCAGCTGGGAATCCTGACTGTCAATCCATCTCAGGTCTGCCGACAGACAACGAATTCCGCTTCCCGTAATAAACATCTCATCAAATAGTATGCAGGTATGCTTGTCATGTTGCATATAAAGTAAAAAAACAAATTAAGCCGACTGAAATAAAAAAGCACTGCGAAAAGATTACAATAAACCATAATCTGTATACGCAGTGCAATAATTCGTGAATAACCGATTTCAGCCCTCATGCCATAACGGGCATATCTTATGTCCCGTTAAAGTTTTTCAAGAATACCGTCAAGAGCTGCAATAAACCCGTCAATATCTTCTTTGGTTATAATCAAAGGCGGCAGCATGCGAATAATGTTGTCTCCGACCGAACCAATCAGGTAACCGGATTCAAGACATTTAAGCTTAACTTCCACAGCTTTGGGCTGGAAAAACTCAACACCTATCATTAGCCCTTTTCCTCTGACTTCCTTGATGATACCGTATTTTTCCTTGAGACCGTTAAGCTTGCCGATGAAGTAATCTCCCATAACGGCCGAGTTTTCGTAAAGCCTGTCGTTTATGATTGTAGACAGAGCTGCATAGCCCGCGCTGCAGGCCAGGGGATTACCGCCGAAAGTGGAACCATGATCGCCGGGCTCAAAAGCTGAAGCAACGGGTTCCTTGGCGCAGAGGGCGCCGATTGGGAAGCCTCCGCCGAGAGCCTTGGCCAATGTGAAAATATCAGGCTCTACGCCAAAATGTTCATAGGCAAACATCTTGCCTGTTCTTCCAAGGCCACACTGCACTTCATCAAAAATAAGCAGTATACCTTTCTCGTTACAGAGTTTGCGAACCTGCTTTATATAATCCACGTTAGCAGGGTTAACACCGCTTTCCCCCTGTATCGGTTCCAGCATAACCGCGCATGTGTATTCGGTTATTGCGCGGTCGAGGGCATATATATCATTCATTGGAACGCTTAAGAATTTTGGGGTAAGAGGACAGTAATTTTTCTGGTATTTCTCCTGTCCTGTGGCGGCCAATGTTGCGAGGGTTCTTCCGTGAAATGATTTTTCGAGAGTAATTATTTCGAATTTTTCCGGGAATCCCTTCTTCCGGTAATAGAGGCGGGCAAGCTTTATGGCTCCTTCATTGGCTTCAGCGCCGCTATTTGCGAAAAATACCTTATCGCAGCAGGAATTCTCAACTATAAGCTGAGCCAGCTTCGCCTGGGATTCAATGTAGTAATAGTTGGAACAGTGAATAAACTTTTTAGCCTGTTCAACAATTGCATTAACTAGCGCCGGATGGGAGTGCCCAAGGGCATTCACTGCGATACCGGCAAGAAAATCGTAATATACTTTGCCGTCCAGGTCCCAGAGTTTCATTCCCTCGCCCCTGGTAAAACAAACCGGCAGCCTGTCACCAAAAGTGTTTAAATAATACTTTTTATCCAATGCGATTATTTCTTTTAAAGTCATTGAAAACCGCCTCCTATTATTCATCATCTAATAATTATACATATTAGTGCATAATTATTCAACACTCTTTGCTGATTAATAATGAAAAAATGACTATAATTTAAATATAAAACTGATATAAAATTGAAAAATATATAAATTGAAACTCTAAAATCAAAAAACTAAAATAAAATATCTGGATTAATTTAATATCTTGATTTAATAAAAAGTTCTGTCAGGGCGGTAATATATGGAAGAAATAATCAGGAGAATAATAGAAATAGAGTATGCGGCCCAGAACCTTGTAGCGAAAGGGCATGCTCAAGCGGAAAAAATCCGGATGGATACCCTTGAAAAGCTGAAAGAGTTGGAAAACAATATTACTGAAATGTCCAGCCATAAGATTGAGGAGCTGAGACAAAAGATTCGTTCTGAGGCCTATGAAAAAATTCAAAAAATAAGTGAAACCACTGACAAAAGGTTAAAAGCCCTGGAGGCTTATGTAAATGAAAACCGGGAAACCTGGGAGAATCAAATATTTAACCGGATTCTCGGAAGGTGATGTAATGCTTAAGGAATTGAAATACGGCGCATTGTCAGGCAAATCAAGAGCAATGTATGGAAAGATGTTAAACCGGTATGATTATAATGCCCTGATACAAAAAAAACGTATCAGCGAAATATTGGCATACCTTAAGCATAATACTCATTACGGCACAATACTTGCCGGAATCGATGAGAATAATGTTCACAGGGTAAACCTGGAAAATGCGCTGAAAAAAGATATAATGACCGACTACTCCAAATTCTGCAAATTTGCTAACAGTAAATTAAAGGAGTTCATAAACGTATATTTCAGAAAAATCGAGATTGAAAGTCTTAAACTGATTTTAAGAGCATTTGAAGCAGGGCATGTTGAGTATTCAGTATTGGAAGAATCATTAATATTCCTGAGAGGAAATGATAGCCTGGATATACCGAAACTTGCTCTTTCAAAAGATTTGGAGGAATTCCTTTCGAGACTCCGCGGCACAGGCTATTATGAGTTATTAAAGCCCTTTATTTATGACAGCGGAGAGATGCGGCTTTTTAACATGGAAATGACTTTGGATCTTTACTATATAAGAAGTTTAAAAAAAGCTTTTGAAAGACTGCCGGATAAGGCTGACAAGGCTGTTGTAAAGGAGATGATGGAAACTGAAGCCGACATTCTTAACATATTATGGGTATACAGGAGCAAATTCTTACATGATTTCCCCAATGAGTTAATAAGAAGCTATATGGTGCATATCACGGGAAAGCTCGGCAGGAAGACGACAGACGAGTTGATAAATGCTGAAAATGCCGAGGAGTACTTGGCAATCCTGAAAAAATCGCCATACAGTTTTTTATTTGAAGACCAGGATCAACTGTTTTTTGAGCATAGTTATCTGGAATACATTCATAAGCTTCACAAAACATATTTCAGAAGGCAGCCTTTTTCTATCGCATGCATAATATCATACCTGAGACTGAAAGAGTTGGAAATCGCAAATATCATTATAATTATTGAATGTATCAGATACGGCCTGTCCGAAGAAGAAACTCGGAAATTTGTTATTGGAATGAATATACAGGAGAAAGGATAAGACTATGGCAGTTGAACAAATGAAGCATGTCAGAATTATGGGACCCATAAGCAAAATAGATGAATTTGTGCTAAAGTACGTAATCAACGGGAATATTCAGCTTGAGCCTGCCTATAAACACCTGAATGTTCCGGGCTTAATTCCCTTTGAAGATGATAACTCGCTTGACAACCTGTTAAAAAGAATGAAGGTGCTTAATGAACAGTTTCATGTAAAGATAGAAACATATGATAAAGCGACAATAGAGAAAGAGCTCCTGATGCCCCTTGATACTACTGCCGCAGAAGCTTTTATCAGTGAAATTGAGGATAAAATATCATGCTTCAGGAAAGAGTCGGAGGCGGACCAGGCGGCTATCGTGGAGAGAGAGCAGATTATTAAGCAGATACGTCCGCTGGTAAACCTTAATGTTAATATTGATGAGCTTTTTCATTTTACATTTATGAAATTTCGTTTTGGTACGGTCCCCAGGGATTTATACAATCGGCAGAAGAAGTATCTTGAAGAATTGGATGTCGTTGTGGTGCCGGTTTCGGAAGATGATGAAAGTATATGGCTTTCATACTTTATGCCAGCGTCGGAAGCCCAGGTTATCGATAATGTTTTTGCAACCATGGGATTTAACCGTGTGAGGATTTCCGGAGATGTCAAAGGAAAACCGAAGATTACAAGTGAAAAAATGAAGGCGGAAATCATCCGGTTGCAGGAAAAGATGCAACAGGATAAGAAAAACATGGATAAGTATTTGAGCTCCAAAAGAGAGGAATTTTCAAAGCTGTTCCATAAAGTTATTTATCTTAATAAGTTACATGAAGTAAAAAAGTTTTGCTCCCATAGCCATGAAACATTTTTCCTGGTCGGTTGGATGCCGTGTGCAGATTATGATAAACTCGCGAAAGAAATCAAGGCGGTGGATCGGATTGTCCTTGGGTGTGAAGATCCTGATTGCGTCGTTAATGCTGCTCCGCCCACCATTATGAAAAATAACCGGTTTTTTAAGCCTTTCGAAAGCCTGGTTACTATGTACGGACTGCCCTCTGCGAAAGAGTTGGATCCCACTCCTTTGCTTTGCATCACCTTTGTGCTGATGTTCGGGCTCATGTTCGGTGATGTAGGTCAGGGCGCGGTTATCGCGATTCTCGGACTAATACTGTATAAAATAAAAAAAATGCCCCTGGGAGGCGTGATGGTTTACGTAGGAATATCTTCCACCGTTTTCGGATTTGTGTACGGCAGTGTATTCGGCAATGAAGAGATTTTACCCCCCATATGGATGAGCCCTCTTCACAGTAAGACCAACATAAATACCATACTCTACGTTTCTGTAGGATACGGCGCATTTATAATAATAATAACCATGATCGCAAACATGATAAACTGCATCAGGATGCGTAAATGGGGAAAACTGTTATTTGATAAAAACGGCCTTGCGGGGCTCCTCTTCTATGGCGGACTCGTGATTGTCGTGTTAATTTACATTATGACAGGACGATTAATACTGTCAGGATTGGTCCTAATACCAGTGGTCATTATTCCGACCCTGATGATTCTGTTTAAAGAGCCCCTGGAAAACCTGATACTGCGCAAAGAACACATTATGCCGAATGAAAAAGGCATTTACTTTGTTGAGTCGGGTTTTGACATATTTGAAACATTGTTGTCTTTCTTCTCAAGCACGGTTTCTTTTGCAAGAGTCGGCGCTTTTGCCCTCAATCATGCAGGTCTTTCACTTGCGGTTTGGACTCTGTACCGAATGATGAGAGGAATAGGCGGAATTTTGATTGTTATTATCGGAAATATAATAACGATAGGTCTTGAAGGTCTCATTGTAGGAATCCAGTGCATGCGCCTGGAGTTTTACGAGATGTTCGGCCGATATTATATTGGCGAAGGATATGAATTCAAACCCGTACGGGTTACAGATGAATAAAGGTGAAAATAAGCTGGCAGGATTCTCTGACGGCAGGAATAACAATAAAAAGGTAACGGAGGTCATTTTATGGAATTTGTACTGATTATCGCGATTGCTCTGGTTCTTTCAACGGTAGGTATAGGAGTTACCTGCGTTAACAAGGGAATCAAAGGGAAAAACTACAAGCAGATTTTAGGTATGAACATTACCGCCCTGGCAGGGATTATTATTGTAGCGACCATAGTATTGCTGTCAGGCGGGATAACTGCTTTTGCCGCGGAAGAAACCGCCGGTGATGCGGTTCAATCGGCGGAAGGGCTGAAATATATTGCTGCTGCTGTATCTATAGGTATTTCCGCAATAGGTTCCGGTATAGCCGTAGCGTCCAGTGGCGCAGCTGCATTGGGAGCTTTAAGCGAAGATCCTAAAATCTTTGGTAAAGCTTTCGTATTCGTAGGTCTGGCCGAAGGTATCGCAATTTATGGTCTTATAGTATCAATTCTTATTCTGAATGCATGATTGAGGTTCTTTAAGATGAAGATGTTTCTCATAAGCGATAATATTGACACAAAAATAGGTATGCGTCTTGCCGGCATTGACGGTGTGATTGTTCACAGCCGGGAGGAAGCCCTGGATGCTTTGAAAAAAACCATGGCGGATAAAGATATTGGGATAATTCTAATTACTGAATTAGTATCTGCCATGTTTCCCGATGTTATTTCAGATATCAGGCTGAATTATTCAAGACCGCTGATTGTTGAGATTCCTGACAGGCACGGCACAAGACGCCGGCCGGATTACATCATGGAGATTATAAACGAGGCAATCGGAATTAAATTATGACAGGGATGACCGGTTCATTTCCTGCTCAACAGTCATGGGATCAAGAGAATGGGGATGTTTATGGCAAAAATAGAGGAGAAACTAAAAAAGTTCTCATATATGGTTATGAGAGAGGCCAATGCCAGGAAAAAGGAATTAATATCGCGGGCTGAAAAGGAAAGTACCGGGACCATTGCTGAAAGAGAGCTTCAATTACTTAAGAAAGCCTACGAACAAATTCATGAATCACTGGATATAATCGAGAGAGATTGTAATGAAGAAGTGTCGAAGGCTATTCTGGCAGGCAAGCAAAAACTCTTTAACCGACGGGAGGAAATCATTCAGCAGGTGTTTTCCAATGTAGTGGAAAAGCTAATAGCCTTTAAAAACACTGATGAATATAAAAACTACATGATTGAAAGAATCCTTCGCAGCCTGGAAGAGATAGGCCCGGGAGAGATTCTTATCTATGCGGACAGTGATGACTTGCCGCTTATCGAAGAAATCAGAAAAAAAACGGAAAACAGGTTTCAGTTGTCTGAGAGTGAAGAACAGCTTATAGGCGGCTTTATCATATGCAATAAGACTAAGGGACTTTTGTATAACTACTCCTTCGCTGACGGGCTGAATCAGGAGAAAGCTTCGTTCCTGGAAAACTACGGGCTTTCTTTCGACTAATAAATTACTCTTGCAAAACTGAGGGTGGACAGATGGAAAACTCATCACATGGTACGATATATGGAATAAACGGTCCGGTTATAAAAGTTCGCGGCAACCACGCATTTCAGATGTACGAGATGGTGCTGGTTGGTCATGACAGGCTTATCGGCGAGGTTATCCGGGTTTTTGAGACTGAAACCATTGTTCAGGTATATGAAAACACCACCGGGCTTAAGCCGGGCGAGCCTGTAATATCAACCGGAAAACCCCTGACCGTTAAATTGGGACCGGGTATTATAGGCAATGTCTTTGACGGCATAGAAAGACCACTTGAAAGAATTGCTGAAAAAACAGGTATATTCATTAAACGCGGCAGCATTATGGATAACCTGGACAGGAATAAACTCTGGCATGTCAGAATGCTGGCCAGGCCTGGCGATTATGTCAACCAGGGAGAGTTTATTGCCGAGGTAAAGGAGACCGAGTCGGTTATCCATAAGATAATGGTACCTCCCGGAATAAAGGGGGAGGTAATCGAAGCCGTCGGAGACGGAGAATATAATATTGATCAAACGATAGTAAAGGTTAGAGACGGTAAAACGATACATAATCTTTCGCTTGTCCAGGAATGGCCTGTGCGGGAACCAAGACCGTATTATCACAGGCTTCCTTTGAACATACCTCTTATTACGGGTCAAAGGATTATAGATACACTGTTCCCGATGGCAAAAGGAGGAGCAGCGGCTATTCCGGGAGGATTCGGCACAGGAAAAACCCTTACCCAGCACCAGCTTGCCAAATGGGCCAATGCTGACATTATTGTGTATGTCGGCTGCGGAGAACGCGGAAACGAGATTACCGAGGTTCTTGAAGACTTTCCGAAGCTGGTGGATCCCCGAACCGGAAGGCCGTTAATGGAGCGAACCGTGTTGATTGGAAACACCTCCAATATGCCGGTTGCCGCAAGGGAGGCGTCTATTTATACAGGGATCACTTTAGCCGAGTATTACCGTGATATGGGTTACGATGTGGCTATCATGGCCGATTCCACATCCCGCTGGGCTGAAGCTTTGAGAGAAATATCCGGCAGGCTTGAGGAAATGCCGGCGGAAGAGGGCTTCCCGGCATATCTGCCGTCCAGGCTCTCTGAATTTTATGAAAGAGCCGGGCGGGTTGAAAATTTCAACAAAACTGAAGGATCAGTTTCAATAATAGGAGCGGTATCTCCCCAGGGCGGAGATTTCTCAGAACCGGTTACCCAGAATACGAAACGGTTCGTACGTTGCTTTTGGGCTTTGGACAAGGCCCTGGCGTATACCCGGCATTATCCGGCTATCAACTGGACCAACAGTTACAGTGAATACAGCCAGGAGCTTTCCGAGTGGTACAGTGTGAATGCCCATCCCGAATTCATGGATAAGAAAGCTAAAATAAGCCGGATTCTGCAGGAAGAAGAAAAACTGTTGGACATAGTCAAACTAATAGGGAGCGATATACTTCCTGATGAGCAGAAACTGGTCCTGGAAACAGCCAGGGCTATAAGGCAGGGGTTTTTACAGCAAAATGCATACCATGAACAGGATACTTATGTTCCGATTAAAAAACAGTATCTGATGATGGATTCTATTTTAAGGTTTTATGAGAAAGCCGTTAAGCTTGTTTCAATCGGTGTACCGGTGTCTGTCATAAGAAAATCCGGCGCATTCGAAGAGCTTATACGCATTAAATACAATATACCCAATGATGATTTCAGTGCTTTTGAGGATTTGAACGGGAGACTGGAAAAAATTCTTGAAGAAATAGAAGCTGAATATAAAAAATAAGGTGTCTCCTTTAATGGCACCGACAGTTGCAGCACTGGAATCAAGGCTTCCGGAGGGTGAAGAGTATGAATGTCGAATACATGGGGCTAAAAGAGATTTCCGGACCATTGGTAGTAATTGACGGAGTTAAGGACGCTTCCTACGAAGAAATGGTGGAAATCACAGTAGGAAGGAATAAGCGACTGGGCAGAATAATTGAAATCTACGGAGAAATGTGTGTAGTGCAGGTATTTGAGGGCACTCGCGGGATTTCCCTTGAGAATACACGTTCAAGGCTTCTTGGGAAACCGCTGAAAATGCCCCTTTCTATGGAACTCTTGGGAAGAGTGCTGGATGGAATCGGAAGGCCTGTTGACGGCCTGGGAGAGATTTTTCCGGAAAAAAGCCGGGATATTAATGGTGAACCTCTTAATCCGGTCATGAGGGAATACCCCAGAAATTTTATACAAACAGGCATATCATCTATTGACGGGCTTATTACCCTTATAAGGGGACAAAAACTGCCGGTGTTTTCAGGAAGCGGCCTGCCTCATAATCAGCTGGCGGTCCAGATTGTTCGGCAGGCAAAAATTACTGATGCGGGAAATGAAAACTTTGCTGTGGTTTTTGCCGCTATGGGCGTTAAGCATGACGTTGCCGAATATTTTAGACAAAGCTTTCAAAAAAGCGGCGTTTTGGACAGAGTGGTCATGTTCCGGAACCTGGCGAATGATCCCGTTGTAGAAAGAATAGTTACACCAAGATGCGCCTTAACCGTAGCTGAATATCTTGCGTATGATAAAGGAATGCATGTGCTGGTTATTCTGACTGACATGACGGCATATGCAGAAGCGTTGCGTGAGATTTCGTCCTCTAAGGGAGAAATCCCTTCCAGAAAGGGCTACCCTGGATATTTATACAGTGATCTGGCCTCAATCTATGAGCGGGCGGGAATGGTTAAAGGCTGTAAGGGATCTATAACCCAAATTCCTATTCTTACAATGCCCAATGATGATATAACCCATCCTATTCCTGATTTGACGGGATATATAACCGAGGGGCAGATAGTATTGGATAAAAACTTTGCTTTAAAAGGAATATATCCTCCCATCAATGTTCTGCCGTCTTTGTCGCGGCTTATGAAGGACGGAATTGGAGAAGGGTATACCAGGGAAGATCATCCACATGTTGCAAACCAGCTTTTCGCATCCTATGCCAAGGTTCAGGAGGTGCGGGCTTTAGCGTCTGTCATTGGTGAGGAAGAATTAAGTCCCGTCGATAAATTATATATGAATTTCGGGCGGGAATTTGAAAATAGATTTATAGCACAGGATTTCCGGGAAAACAGGAGTATAGAAGATACTCTTGACCTCGGCTGGGAATTATTGAGGTTATTGCCCAAAGAGGAACTGGACCGTCTTTCACCTGATATCATTGATAAGTACTATACGGTTCCCGAATCAAAGAAAGGAGATTTCTGACCTATGGATATGGATCTGTTCCCCACTAAAGGGAACCTGATAAAGGCCAGGAATTCTCTCGCTTTGTCCCGACAAGGCTATGATTTACTGGAGAAAAAGCGGAATATCCTGGTCCGGGAAATGATGAACATGATAGATAAAGCCAGGAAGGTGAACAAACAAATTCTTGAAGTATTCAGCGAGGCATATAAATCTCTTCAGGATGCCAATATCAGCCTGGGTATTTCAGTTGTCCAGCAAATAGGTTTTGCCATACCTGAAGAAGATAGTATCCAGATCAGGGAACAGAGCATAATGGGCGTTGAAATCCCAATAGTATCGATTGACGAAAAAAAGATGAAGCCCCGATATAGTTTTCACAGGACTAACGGCGCTCTTGATATCGCTCGGAAAAAATTTGAACAGGTTAAAATTCTTACGGCGCAATTGGCTGAAATTGAAAATTCGGTATACAGGCTGGCCCAAAATATCAGGCGAACCATGAAACGCACAAATGCGCTCAAAAACATTATAATTCCCAGGTATGAAAGTTTAACTTCGACTATCGAAAACGTATTGGGTGAAAAGGAAAGGGAGGAATTCTCCCGTCTGAAGGTTATTAAAAGGGTTAAAGAAAAAAGAGCTGAATTTTTTGTTTGACAACAGGGAATTCAGATTGTATTATATATAGAAACAATAATATTTAAATATTTAAAGGCAATGAAGGAGCCTCTGTAATTATTGGTTTCCTTACAGAGAGCCTGTGGTTGGTGCGAACAGGCAGGAATTTAATTACAGGTATCTCTCCGGAGCCCGTTACCTGAAAAATAGTAAGGTATCGCGTCAGCCACGTTACAGGCAAGGGTTTGTTAGAACCTTAATGAGGGCTTTATTAAGCTAAAAATGGGTGGTACCACGGGTTATCAGCTCGTCCCAGCGGCAAATTTTGCTGGGACGGGCTTTTTAATTATCTATGCCGATTAATGGAGGAGGTATGAGGTATGAATGAAATGATTTTTGAGATTGCTCAGCGAATACGGGGCCTGAGGGAAGACTTTGGTATCTCTGTTTCGGAAATGGCACAACTGGTGGAGGTTTCGAAAGAAGAATATTTAAGCTATGAGGAAGGCAAGAGAGACTTTTCCTTTACCTTCCTTTATAAGGTTGCGGTACGCCTTGGCCTGGATATTAGCGAACTATTAACCGGCAGCAGCCCCACCCTGTCGGTTTACACTCATGTGAAAAAGGGAAAAGGACTTGCAATCGAGCGCAGAAAAGGTTTTAAATATCAAAGCCTGGCTTATTTGTTCAAGAACAGGAATGCCGAACCCTTCATTGTGGAGGCTCCTTATGATGAGGCCGCCGATAAGGGAGAGATTCTCCAAAGAAGTCATGACGGGCAGGAGTTTGACTATATCCTAAGCGGATCACTAAAGGTCAGAATAGATGATCATGAATTTATTATGGAAGAAGGGGACTCCGTATACTATGATGCGACACGGAAGCACGGTATGGTAGCGACAAACGGTAAAGACTGCGTATTTCTTGCAGTGGTAATCAGAGGTCAGAACGGGAGGATGGGTTAATGTCCAGGTTATATAAGGAATACATAATTGAGACACTGAATGAAGACGGTAGCGTTAAAGAGGTAAGTTTTAAGAAAGATGAGTATTATAATTTTGCTTATGATGTAGTTGACAGGTTAGCGGCTGAAAAACCGGATAAACTGGCTATGGTCTGGTGTAATGAAGCCGGAGATGAAAAGTTCATTACATTTAAGGAAATGAAAGAATACAGCGATAAAACCGCTTCCTTTTTCCAGGGGCTGGGAATAAAAAAAGGCGACCCGGTCATGCTTATTCTAAAGCGCCATTATGAATGGTGGTATTGTATGATGGCGCTTCACAAGATTGGCGCTATAGCAATTCCGGCTACCAATCAATTGATGACAAAAGATATTGTCTACCGTGTGAACGCTGCCAGCATTAAGGCAATTGTGTGTACCGCCGATGGGCAGGTATCGGACCTGGTGGACGAGGCGCAGCGTGAGACCGAGACTCTAAGTATAAAGGTTATTGTAAGAGGAAAGAAAGACGGGTGGGTGAGCTATGAAGAAGGAATAGCCACAGCACCTGATTTCGTGCCCCCGACCGGTGAAGACAGACCGAAAGCCGAAGAAATAATGTTGATGTATTTCTCATCGGGTACGACGGGCATGCCTAAAATGGTGGCTCATAATCATTATTATTCACTTGCCCATATTCCCACCGCGGTTTATTGGCATAACGTGGATCCCGATGGTTTGCACCTGACTGTTTCCGAAACCGGATGGGGCAAGGCTGTCTGGGGGAAATTATATGGTCAGTGGCTTGCTGAAGCTGCCATATTTACTTTTGACTTTGACAGGTTTAATCCGGATGAATTGTTAAAGAGGATAGAGAAGTACAAGGTAACCACCTTCTGCGCTCCGCCGACAATTTACAGGTTCCTTATCAAAGAAGATCTCAGCAAGTATGACCTTTCATCAATAAAATATTGTACCACCGCAGGAGAAGCCCTTAATCCGGAAGTGTTCAACCGGTTTAAGGAATTAACAGGCATCAGGCTTATGGAAGGCTTCGGTCAGACCGAAACCACACTGTGTCTTATGACAGCTACCTGGATGGAGCCAAAGCCGGGATCAATGGGTAAACCTTCGCCACTTTATGATATGGATCTCGTTGATGAAAACGGAAGAAGCGTAGAACCCGGAGAAGTCGGAGAGATTGTCATAAGACTCGATAAAGGAAAACCTATGGGCCTTATGCTGGGGTATTACAGAGACGAAGAAAAGACAAATCAGGCAATGCGTGATGGATTGTATCATACAGGTGATACTGCCTATAAGGATGAGGACGGATATTACTGGTATGTCGGAAGAACCGATGATATTATTAAATCCTCAGGATACCGCATTGGCCCCTTTGAAGTTGAAAGCGTTATTATGGAGCATCCGTCGGTGTTGGAATGTGCGGTTACCGGAGTCCCTGACCCTGTAAGAGGACAGATAGTTAAAGCTACTATTGTACTTGCAAAAGGTTATCAACCAAGCGAAGAATTAAAAAAGGAAATACAGGATTATGTAAAAACCCATACCGCTCCGTATAAATATCCTCGTATTATAGAATTTGTTGATGAGTTACCCAAAACAATCAGCGGCAAAATTCGTCGTACCGAAATCAGGGCTAAGGACAGGGCCAATCAAAAAAATTAAACAGGCTGATATCTCTTTTGGTATTAAATTTATTCTATTTATTGGACTTGCAGATATGGGGCTAATGCTATATAATATACTTTACCGTGCTAGACGGGGAGTTAGCGGTGCCCTGTATCCGCAATCCGCTATAGCGGAGTCGAATTCCTGTTTGAGGCATGCAAGTGTAAAGTCAGTTATGCTGCAAGGTACGATGAAGATTGGGTCTTGCGCAATTCAGAACTGTGAACCCCGTCAGGTCCGGAAGGAAGCAGCGGTAAGCGGAACCTCTGGGTGTGCCGCAAGTCAGCCTGATCCGAGTATGATGCGCATGGTACGTTTGTACTTGCCTGTCGAGGACAGGTGCACGGTTTTACATGGATTAAACGAGGTTTTAACCTCGTTTTTTTATTTTGCCGGTACCGGGTCAATCCCTTGCGAAGGTTTTTGTTAACTGGTAAACTGTTAATGCGAATATGTAACAGGTTTTTGCATCCGGATCAAGTTATAAAGGAATGATACAATGGCGCATATAGCATTATACCGAAAATGGAGACCCTTAACTTTCGAAGATGTGGTGGAACAGCGTCATATTGTAACTACACTAAAAAACAGTATTAAGAATAATACCGTCAGCCATGCATATCTGTTTTGCGGGACCAGAGGAACAGGCAAGACTACCCTGGCGAAAATCTTTGCCCGGGCCGTTAACTGCACGAACCCTAAGGACGGAAGCCCATGTAACGAGTGTATGACCTGTAAAGGAATCCTGGACGGTTCCATACTGGATGTCATAGAAATTGACGCCGCTTCCAACAACGGCGTGGACGATGTCAGAGAGATAAAGGAAGCCGTAATGTATGTACCAACAGTTACGCGGTATAAAGTGTATATTATTGATGAGGTCCATATGTTGTCAACCGGAGCGTTCAACGCCCTGTTAAAGACACTGGAGGAACCTCCCGCCAATGTGGTGTTTATTCTGGCCACCACAGAACCTCATAAACTTCCCGCCACTATTTTATCCAGATGTCAAAGGTTCGATTTTAAAAGAATTACAGCTAAAGGTATTGAAAAAAGGCTTAAGGTGATTGCCGCAGATTGCAATGTTTCAGTTGAGGATGATGCCATACGGCTCATAGCTAGGATTTCTGAGGGTGGTATGAGGGATGCCATAAGCCTTTTGGATCAATGCATCAATATGGGGAAAACAACAATTACACACAGGGATGTCCTTGAAATGTCTGGTTTATCGGCGGCTGAAGCTGTAAACACCTTTGCGGAAGCTATTATAGACAAGAATGTCCCTGTAGCGCTTAACGCAATTAAAGAAGCGATTGACCAGGGAAGGGATTTGAAACCTTTTTGTAATCAGCTTATTTTATGGTTCAGAAACCTGATGCTGTTAAAGAACGGAGGAGAGGCGCTGAACCTGATTGATTTAAGCGAAGAAGAACTTCAGCCTGTAACAAATGCAGCCGACAGGATTGACTTGGAACGGACATTGAAGATAATAGAGGAATTGTCGGAAACCGAAGCCCAATTGAGATGGGCTGAAAACCCGCGAATTATCATGGAAGTGGCTGCGGTTAAACTATGTTCTGATATGCCCGTATACCGACATCCTTCAAATGATGTTTTAGCCGGTTTAGAGATGAAGCTTCAGCAATTGGAAGACAGGATATCACAGATTCAACAGGGGATTAATCTTAATCCGGTACATTCCGGGAAAAAAGCAAAGCCTGCAAAAACTGTTATGGTGAAATCCGAACCGGTAGAAGAAAAAATACCGGCAAAGACCGAAAGTAATTATCACAATGCCGGAGAAAAGAACAGGCTAAGCGAATGGCCGCATGTTATTGAGTATATCCGTTCTGAAAACAGAATGAAAGTCTATGCTTATTTGTTGGACACATGGTGCTTTATTTCCGGGGACGGAACGGCAAATGTGGTGGTCCAGGGGGACGATGCGCTGAAAAAAACCGTACTGAGTCGGAAAGACAGCCTTGAAGTCATTGAGAATGCAATCAGTCATGTTTTAGGAAGGGATATGAAAGTAAAAATAGTTGAAGAAAAGAATTTAGCCTCAGAAACGTCAGAAAATGAGACGGATCCGGTGTTGGAAAAAATAATGAAATTCGCTTCAGAAAACAATATCCCCCTTAAGATTGAGGAATAGGTAAAAAAATTCGGGAGCTGCATTATTATCAGCTCCCGGAATATATTATGTGAATGCTTTAGGTAGATAAATATTATATAGCAATGGTCATTTTTATGCCTGGCATGCAAAAATCTGAAAATGTTATCCTGTTGTCCAACCTGTGTTGTAATCATGTTGTTGACTGTGCTGCCGCTAAAAAATGTCGCCTTTGATGTAAACCATACCGCGGTTTATGCTGTGAACCATGTTGTTGCCGGTGCTGTAAACCATGATGTCGCCTATGTTGATGCTCCTGATGTGCTCTTGTTGTCCCCCCCCCGGTTGATTTGCCTTTGTTATTATCAATCCTCTTGTCCAAACTTATGTTATATTGTGGCTGTATGCCTTGATTACAACGTTGCTGATAAAGCCAATCCTATGCTTTACGATGTCTTATTAGCCGTAACTCAATGCTGCTAAAGAGTATTGGCTCTTACGATATATGGCATATTTACCGCCCCTGTTAATGCTTATGCTTTGCTGTTTCTCTCTCTATTGATAATAACAGTCAATAATGTAATGTCTTAAGACAAATTTATATTAGACTATGAATATAAATATTACTATGAAAAAAATAAGGACATTACCCCGAAAAAAACAAGATTTGTCATAATAACTGTTAAGCTCTGAAAATTTTATTGTAAAATACCGGAATTTTGTAAAAAATACTGATATTTTATGAATAATTGATGCAGGAACACCGGAAAATAATTGTGAAATAATCAATAAAAGCTTGACAAATGGTAATACTAATTGATATATTAAACCAGTTAAGTGGTATTCATATCTTGATTATTTCCCAAGTATGTAATAATAGACTGAATTTAAATAAATATGATACTGTTTATACCTTCGATAGGCAGGCGCTCATATTTAAGAGCAGGGGCGGATTTTTAAAGTTTAATAATAGATTTAATAATAGATTAATAATATAAAATAAAAAATTCTTAGAACATATTTTTCGCGTAAATATGAAAAAAATTTAAGAAGTTTACACAAGGCGGTGTATTATGGAAGACAGATCCATTCTTGAGCGCAAATCTCTTGAAGATCTCAGGTATATTGCTAAAATGCTGGGATTAAAAAGCATAACCAGGTATAGAAAAGCGGATTTGATCGATTTAATTTTAAGTACGGGAGATACTTCTCAGTCCAAATCCGAAATGAAGGAGCAGAGGCCTCCTGATGCAAAGACTGTTTCGGGGGAAGGACAGGGTCAGGCTCCTCAGGACGAGAAAAAGCCGGATGAAAAAACAGAGGAAGATAAGAGTTCCACCGAAAAGAAGAAGAGAGGGAGACCCAGGGCTGCTTCAGCCGATGAAAAAAAAGAGCCGAAGCAGGAGCCGGATGATAGTGTTTCAGAGCAGGAGATTAAGTCGGAAAAAGCGGAGCCCCCTACTAAAAAACGGCGGGGCCGTCCTAAAAAGTCCGAGGAGCAAGCTGCTGAAAGTGCAGTTGATCAGTCGTCAAAAGATGCTGAGCTTAAAGAAGAGGATGCTGTCTTAACACAAGTTAAACAGTCCGACGAAGAATCTGTATCCCAAAAACCCGTTAAAAAAACAACACGAGTTATAATCGGAGCAATCAAAGAAAGCGGTTCTGATCAAGGTGACCAGATTGCTGAAGGTGTTGATACTTCCGGCGCTGTCCAGGTAAGTGATATTGTTGATTCCACTGTAATTCCGCAGGATGAATCCAAGAACGGTGAAGAATTGGGTGAAACTGAAAAGGAAAAGACAGAAGGAAACGGTGAGGATGAAAGCAAAGCTTCCAAATATGGTAAAGTAAAAGATCTTTCCCGTTTAGAGAGTGAAAACCCTGTTACGGGTATTCTGGAAGTTCTTCCTGACGGATACGGTTTCCTGCGTGGTCATAATTATCTTTCCGGACCAAAGGATATTTATGTTTCGCCATCCCAAATCCGCAGATTTAATTTAAAAACCGGCGATAAAATAGTTGGAAAGGGCAGGATTCAAAAGGAAGGAGAAAAATTTCAGGCACTCTTGTATGTCACATCGGTTAACGGGGATCCTCCCGAGGTGGCCCAAAAAAGACGACCGTTTGAAACACTGACTCCTATTTACCCCAATGAGCGTATTACTCTTGAGTCGGATCCAAAAGAATTATCGACCCGCCTTATTGACCTTATCGCTCCTATCGGAAAAGGTCAGAGAGGGCTTATAGTGTCGCCTCCCAAAGCGGGCAAAACCATACTGCTCAAAAAAATAGCAAATGCTATAACATCGAAGTATCCGGAAATTGAAGTAATAGTATTGTTAATTGATGAGCGGCCTGAGGAAGTTACAGACATGCAGCGCTCCATTAAAGGCGATGTAATCTATTCAACCTTTGATGAGGTTCCGGAACATCATATAAAGGTGGCCGAGATTGTTCTGGAAAGAGCTCAGCGCCTGGTAGAGCATAAAAAAGACGTGGTAATTCTTTTGGACAGTATTACACGCCTGGCGCGCGCATATAACCTTACCATTCCACCGACTGGCAGAACTCTTTCGGGTGGATTGGATCCGGGGGCCCTTCATAAACCCAAGCGTTTCTTCGGAGCAGCCCGAAACATCGAAAACGGCGGAAGTCTGACTATTATAGCAACTGCCCTAATTGATACGGGAAGCCGTATGGATGATGTTATTTATGAAGAATTTAAAGGAACGGGTAATCTTGAGTTGCATTTGGACAGGAAGCTATCAGAAAAACGTATTTTCCCTGCAATCGATATAAATCGCTCCGGAACCAGAAGAGAGGAGCTGTTGCTGTCCCAGAAGGAACTTGAGGGAATCTGGACTATTCGCAAGGCAATGAGCAATCTTGGTACTGCCGATGTTACCGAGATGATTATAAACAGACTGATGAATACAAAAACAAACGAAGAGTTTATAAATGGTATAAATACCGCTTTAACTCAGCGGGAAAAGAACAGTTATGAATTATTGTATAAATAAATGACACAAATACAACACTTGCATTGACTGAGCCGGTGTGGTAAAATACCATTCGATGCTTTTTTAGGCGTTAGGAAAAATCGAATTCTATAAATAAAGTTATTGGTTTAAGCGAGGTGAAAACCATGCGTGAAGGTATCCATCCGAAATACGGGCCTGCAGTAGTGCGCTGTGCATGTGGAGAAACATTTGAAACAGGCTCAACAAAACCTGAGCTTCGTGTTGAAATCTGCTCACAATGCCATCCCTTCTTTACAGGAAAGCAAAAGCTTGTTGACACCGGTGGTCGTGTTGATAAGTTCAAGAAAAAATACGGCATGAAATAATGGCCTGAATATATTTTTCAGGAACTCTATGTATGACCATAAAAGACCGGGAAATTGCCCGGTCTTTTGTTTATGTTTTAAATCATTATTTTCACATAAAATAGGCGCAAAAAGGAGGTGCTGTATGAGTCATAGTAAAAAAGACGTCAAACCATACTTTTCCATAGCTCTGGGCTGTTTTATAGTTGCAATTTCCATGAATCTGTTCTTAATACCGTATAAACTTGCTCCCGGAGGAGTTTCAGGTCTTTCGACAATTCTCTATTATATTTTTGACGGCGTCATTCCGGTTGGTATACTGATGTTAATTCTGAATGTACCGTTGTTCATCATCGGTTATAAAAGCAAAGGGCGTAAGTTTTTAATTCGTTCCATATTCGGTGCGGTTACTCTTTCATTAATGATTGATTCAACATCCATATTATTCAACAGGATTATCAATGAACATTTTATTAATATTGACAAGTCCATGGCTGATCCGGATCTTTTGCTTTATGCGCTTATCGGAGGAGGCATAATGGGTTTTGGCCTGGCAATAGTTTTAAAGGAAGATGCCACTACCGGAGGCACCGACCTCATTTCCTCGGTCCTTCACCAGGCATTTCCAAGATTTTCTGTAGGCCAGCATTTATTATTAATGGATGGTTTTGTTATTATCCTTGCAGCAATGGTTTTTCACAGCGTTAAATTGGCTCTTTATGCCGCAATGAGTCTTTATGTATCGACAAAAACCATAGATGCGTATCTGGAAGGAATGAGATTTTCCAAAAGCCTGTTGATAATATCCGATAACTCCGAGCAGATAGCCAAAAGACTTCTTGAAGAGGTAGACAGGGGTGTAACCGGTCTAAACGGAAAAGGTATGTACAGCAGGCAGGATAAAACTGTACTCTTATGCGTTGTTAAACGAGAAGAAATACCTGTTGTCAAAAATATAGTCAGATCCTGTGATGAAAAAGCGTTTGTTCTGTTGATGGATGCGAGGGAGGTATTGGGTGAAGGTTTTTCACCGCTTCATTTGCCAAAGGAAGGCCAGGTTATCAATTAGTTTATTAATTGTGAAAGATTTGTATTTGAATAAATTGATGTTTGCTTATCAGTATTGTATAATATACCAAGTATAAGCCCAGATACATGGATAAAGATTACAGCAGGAATGACACCTTCCTTAAATGAGGATTATTATTCAGATAAGACACAGATAAGACATGATTCCGACCTTAATTACCTGGCGCCTGACCTGTTGGAAATTATTGATTTATGAAAACAGGAGAGGCAATTTAAGATTAGATTATATGTACAATATTCAATAAAAACGGAGGAAAAGCAAATGGATGACAGGACAAAATTAGAGTTGAAAAAAACCGCAACGAAAATCAGAATGGGAATAATAACAGCAGTTGCATCGGCCGGCAGCGGACATCCCGGAGGATCGTTATCATTAGCTGATATCCTGACATTTCTATATTTTCGTGAAATGCGTGTAGACCCTAAAAATCCCAAGGATCCCAATCGTGATCGTTTTGTTTTATCAAAAGGGCATTGTACCCCGGGTTTATACTCTACTCTGGCTCATAGGGGCTTTTTCCCGGTAGAGGAACTTACCGGTTTCAGGCAGACCCAAAGCCATCTTGAAGGACATCCGAATATGGATAAGGTTCCCGGAGTTGATATGTCAACAGGCTCATTGGGACAGGGTATCTCTGCCGCGGTAGGTATGGCGCTTGCCGGAAAGATCGATAAAAAAGATTATCGGGTTTATGTAGCAATGGGCGATGGTGAGTTGCAAGAAGGCCAGGTTTGGGAAGCGGCTATGGCGGCTGCCCACTATAAATTGGATAATCTCACCGTATTTGTTGATTATAACGGATTGCAGATAGACGGAAAAATAACTGACGTTATGAATCCGGAACCAATAGCGGATAAATTCGCTGCTTTCGGATGGAATGTAATAGAAATTGACGCCCATGATTTTGACCAGATTGAAGAAGCTGTAAATAAGGCTAAGGAAACCAAGGGAAAGCCTACTATGATTTTAGCTCATTCAATTAAAGGCAAAGGCGTTTCATACATGGAAAACCAGGCTTCATGGCATGGCTCGGCTCCGAAAAAGGAACAGGCCGACCAGGCGCTGGCTGAATTGAACGATTATTTGAACAGCCTGGAACAATAATCAACGGTATGGTGTAAGGAGGAACACGATATGTCAGAAAAAATTGCAACCCGTGTGGCTTACGGCAAAGCTTTGGCCGAAATCGGGCATAATGAGAATATAGTAGTTTTGGATGCGGATTTGTCCAAATCAACGAGAACGGATTTCTTTCAGAAACAGTATCCTGAAAGACATTTCAATATGGGTATCGCGGAAGCGAATATGATGGCGGTCGCCGCGGGACTGGCAAGCTGCGGTAAAACTGTTTTTGCCAGTACGTTTGCTGTTTTTGCGGCAGGAAGAGCTTATGACTCGGTAAGAAATTCGATAGGATATCCTCACCTTAATGTTAAGATTGGAGCGACTCATGCCGGGATTACAATCGGGGAAGACGGAGCATCCCATCAGATGCTTGAGGATATCGCTCTTATGCGCGCAATTCCGGGTATGACTGTTATATCACCGGCTGATGCGGTATCCACGAATGCCCTTGTGAAACTGGCAGCCGAAATGTATGGTCCCGTATATTTGAGACTTGGACGTCTTGATGTACCAGTCATATATGATGCCGATACCAAGTTCGAAATTGGTAAAGGGATTCAGCTTAGAGACGGAAACGACATGACAATTATTGCCACCGGATTTATGGTGGATCCTGCGCTGAAGGCGGCAGAAATGCTTAAGAATGACGGTATTTCGGCCAGAGTGATTGACATTCATACAATAAAACCTTTAGACAACGATATAATAGTAAAAGCGGCCAAAGAAACCGGCGCCATAATAACCTGCGAAGAACATAATCTGTTCGGCGGTTTAGGAAGCGCTGTATCGGAAGTTGTAGTTAAGAATTGTCCTGTACCGATGGATATGGTTGGGCTTGAAGACACTTTCGGAGAATCAGGAAAACCTTATGAACTGGTAGAAAAGTACGGATTAACGCCGGAAAATGTTTATAATAAGGCCAAAACGCTTTTAAACAGAAAATAATTAAATAACAGGATATTGTAAAAGAGAAGTTGAAAAACTTCTCTTTTATTTTGATAAACATGATGCGATTCTTCTAATTTCCATATCTTGTGCAGTATATAGCCATTATCACCGTCCCAATGGTTAAAATTCCTCATGGAGATTTTATTAGTTAAATAATTGTCCGTTTATGTCGATATATGCATTGTAAATATATGATTTATCTATAGCCATTAAATGAATCTTACGGGATAAACAATTAAGATACACAAAAGCAGGTGAAATAATGGATTTAGCAACAATAATAGGTTTGGTTTTAGGTGTCGGAGTTGTAGCGTTCGGCATGTTCAGCGGAGGTGACGCGTCCAATTATATAGACGTGTCATCAATGATTGTAACCATAGGCGGCGGCATTTTCGCAAACATGATGGGATTTCCTCTGTCGGATTCTATTAAAGCTTTGAAAGCTTTACCATTGATATTTAAGGAACCTAAATCATCGGCCATGAGTACTATAAGTACCCTGGTAGCGCTTTCTCAAAAGGCTCGAAGAGAAGGACTGCTGGCATTAGAGTCAGCCCAGAGCGAAATAGAGGACGATTTCTTGAAAAAAGCCATGGAACTCGTAGTTGACGGAATTGAAGCCGAAATAGTAAAAACAACAATGCAGTTGGATATAGACAGTATGGCGGCAAGACACCAAAGCGCGCAGGCATATTTCAAGGGACTGGCGGCGCAATTTCCGGCGTGGGGTCTGATTGGAACTCTGTTAGGCCTTATTAATATGTTAAGATCACTGGATGATCCGGCATCAATAGGACCGGCTATGGCCCTGGCGCTTTTGACGACATTTTACGGATGTATTCTTGCAAATCTTGTTTGTAATCCGATTATCAGAAAACTTGAAGGCAATAGTGCAGAAGAAATTCGTCTGAGAGAAATGATGATGGAAGGAGTCCTTTCTATTCAATCAGGCGAGAACCCAAGATTAATGGAACACAAGCTAAAGACCTTTTTGTCGCCTGATCAAAGAGCAGCGTATGAAGCTGCCACAAGGAAGCCTGAACAACCATAGTGACCCGGAGTATTAGGAGAGATAGGTGATAAAATGGCAAAAAAAAAGGAATCGCAAGAAGTTGGCGCGCCGGCATGGATGTCGACATACGGTGATTTGGTTACAAACCTGTTAGTATTTTTCGTTCTGTTGTTTTCTATGTCCACTGTCGATCAGAAAACATTTTCAGAAGTAGCTGCCAGCTTATCCTACTCATTGATCAATTTAAATGAAGGTGATTCGATTCTTGAAGGCAGTGCCAACAGTATAATAGCATTTGACTTTACCAAGATGGACAGTGAAGAGGCACAGGCAAAGCGAAAAGAAAAATACATAGAAGATGCCAACGAGATGGTGGTAGACGCCGAAGAGAAGCTAAAGAATAAAGAGTTTAATGATGCTAAAAACGAAATAAGAGAAACCATAGAGGAGCAGGGATTATCAGATAAAGTTCAGATTACAGAAGAAAAGGACTTTCTTTTGATTCGCCTTGACCAGGAAGTTTTCTTTGATTCGGGAAGCGCTGAAATAGTGCCGGAAGGTAAAACGGTATTATCCTCCCTTGCTGCGTCTCTAAGGGAAATAGAAAATGAGATCATGGTGTGCGGACATACCGATAATGTTCCAATGACCAATAAAAAATATGAAACAAACTGGGAACTTTCTACTGCCAGGGCAACCAATGTAGTAAGGTATTTAGTCGAAGTCGAAAACCTGGAACCGGAGCGGTTTACCGCCGCCGGATACAGTGAATACAGACCTGTGGGGGATAATAATACACCGGAAGGACGACAAAAGAATCGCCGTATAGAAATAAAAATTTTAAAGTAAAAAACAGTTTGGGAAATATTAGATATACATGGGAAATATAATATAATTATAAGACAAAACAAAATATGTAAAAATATAGCAAGGGAGTTATATTTCCGCATGTATACTATTGTTTGTGATATTGTGAAGGACCGGATGGAGAAAGATTTTAACGAAGCTTTGAGAGTCTTGGGCCTAATGGTTTCTTCAATAAAATTCGAAAACAAGCTTGGGTTGAATGTGGTTCTTGAACTCTCAATGAATACAGAAGATGAAAATATTAAAATGAACAATTAAAAATAAAAATAAAAATAAAACTCGTAAAAACTCGGAAACATTTTGTTTCCGAGTTTTTTACGGAAGGATCCTTTCGGTATTCACTCGACAACCGGTACATCTCTGAATAGAAGGCTAATACAATATAGCCCGGCTATACCAATTATGGAATATACGATTCTGGTACCCCAGGTTGCAATGCCAAATATGGCTTCAACGAGATCATACTGAAAGAGACCCACCAGCAGCCAGTTTAGAGCCCCAATGATAACGAGCAAAAGTGCAATTTTGTCAATCGGTGTTCTCATATTTCCTGACTCCTTTTATTTATTTCAGGCGGCAAACGCCGCCTTCAATAATTTATTGTTAACAGAAAAATAAAAATAATTCTCCCTATTTCTTGAAATGATTGAATACTTCTGTGATATAATATACTGCATAGCAAAATTAAGCTTTTGCAAAAATTTCACATTTATGCATACAAATTAGAATATGAATTTTGCTCTGGAGGTAATTTAATGGCAGATTTCTGGGATTCTGAAGAATTAATCGGCAAGTTTGTAAAAAACAGCAGGGAAGAAATACAAATTAAAAAAGTTTCGAAAAATAATAAATTTTACGTAGATATACGTACTTTCTGGTATGACAGTAAAAGCGATGAATACAGACCCAGCCAGAAAGGTGTGGCAATTCCTCTGGAATTTGTCGGGGAACTTAAATCTGCGTTAGACACAATAGAATATTAGAATAAATAAGCATTTGTAAAGCTAATGAAAAGAATTCCGACAATACTTTAACCGCACCTGCAATTAATGCAGGCGCGGTATATAAGAACCGCACTTTTTTTGACCGGTCAGCAAAATAAGAGGAGTGCGGATAATATTAAGATATGCTTGATTAACAAGGGATGTGATAACATGAAGCCAGCCCTTGTATATCCATATTTGCCGTCAGGTAAAGTTACGAAAGCTATTATATCGGGAGAAGCATCGGAAGAAATCTTAAATTCATTAAGAAAACTGGATATAGATATTATTCTTACCGAACCCCATTCATCATTGCCTTCACCGTTATCTTACCATGTGGATATGCAGATGGTAAATATTGCCGTGGGTGTATTTGTATATGCTCCCGGGGTATCTAAAAACACGCTGGAAGAGCTTAACAATCTCGGATTTGAATTGGTAAGAGGTTCATGGGAACCAAAAGACCGTTATCCTTTCGACGTCGCCTATAATTGTGCCATAGTCGGGAAAAACGCTTTTTTGAATCCAAAGTATACGGACCCGATAGTTCTTGAACTTTTAGTAAAAAATAATATTAAGCTGAATCCGGTTAAGCAGGGATATGCAAAATGTTCGACCGCTGTTGTTTCAGATGAGGCAATCATTACAGCAGATTTAAATATCCATAAGAAAGCTGTGGAAGCAGGACTTGATGCTTTGTTGATTTCTCCCCAGAAAAACATAATTCTTAAGGGTTATGATTACGGTTTTATTGGGGGGTGCTCGGGATTAATATCAGATAAGGAAATTGCCTTTTTCGGGGACTTAAATACTTTGGATGCGGGGGATGCTGTTATCAGGTTTTGTGAAAAACATGGGAAAAAAGCCATATTCCTTGTAAATGGCAATCTTACGGATTTGGGCGGTTTATTTCCTTTAACTTCTGTATAACGGACAATGAGAAATACATATAATACACCTGAAAGACCAGCTAATTAAAGTCAAGAGTTTTTTAGAAAAAATTTGAGAAATTTTTTTAGGCTCCTGACATTAATGAAAGGCATAACAAGACCACCCAAGTGAAGTAGACATAAAATAGCTGGTCTG
>JAAYFU010000070.1 GCA_012728095.1 Clostridiaceae bacterium | reverse complement strand
GAGAGTTACAATGTTTCTTATCCACCATGGCAGCATAACGAGAACAAGGCCCATCAGTTGAAAAATAAACATTGGTATCAATTTGGGCGGTGTTTCTCCTGCAGAATGGCTGATATTCTTAGAACGGCGTCCGGCTCTTGTAATAAGGATAAAAATAAACGGGAATATAAAAAGCGGCAGCAGCGCCGGTCTTATCATTAAATGAATGCCGAAAGCTATTCCTGTAATAAAATTAACGGCTCTATTACCTGATTCAAAGGCGAATAAAGACAAGTAAAAATATAAAAGCATGGTAAACAAGGCCAGGGTTTCGGTAAGAAGCATGACGGTGGATAAAACATAAGTCGGGTATATTGCCATAAAGAATGCTGTCAAAAGTGCAGCTAAATCATTTTTAAAGGCTTTCTTTACAAATAAAAAGCCAAGAAGTACCGAAAGAGTGCTGATTATTACCTGAAGAAGCCTGACAGCGGTAATTTGAAGATATTTATCCCCTAAAATCTTATATACTGCAGCGAGAAAAAGAGGATAGCCTGGCATGACCCTGGCATTAGGCTCACCGGACGGAATATCGTAAGCATAGCCGAAAATACCGTCATCAACTATCTGATGGGACATAATCCAATAGTTTTTGGGGTCATAGCTTAAGTCCATATCGTTCATCTGCTTTGAGAAAACCCTTATTCTCAGGCCCAAAGCCAGTATTATGATCAATATTAGAAATACCAGGGTCTTTATGTTAAGTTTCTTGCTTTCCATATAGTAGGCCTCCGCAGATTCTATTGAGCCTGCGCCTTTCGTTCTTTAGGGTTTCTTTTTTGTCATTCTGAGCGCCCTTAGTGTCATTCCGGCGTTTACTAAGAATCTTAAAGATTCTTCACTTCGCTTCGCTACGTTCAGAATGACAAAATGTTGGATCCTTCGACTCCGCTTCGCTCCGCTCAGGATGACAGTCTAGGGAGGGCTGCGCTCCGCTCAGGATGACAGTTTAGGGAGGGCTTCGCTCCGCTTAGGATGACAAAAAAGGAAGCTATGTTTAGGATAACCATTTCCTGTGTAAGTATATCACTTGAGGGATTCCTCGGCAAGCCGGTTGATTTCATCGGATCTGACCCTTGCAATCAGCTCGGCACAATCCTTTCTGAAGCTGTCCGGATTTGTAAGAAGCCGCTTTTCTGCCATGGCGTCAGCCATAAAATAGTTCCCGGTCTGATTAAAATGGGTGACATCCAAATAAAGGTCCAAATTCTCAGTTAGCTCAAATACATTCTGAAAGTTATATATTTCAACATTGGGAAAAGCGGATGCCTTGTCCACTACATAGGTAAGGGCCTCCAGCTTTTTTTCAAGGATCCCCCTCTGGTCGAGAAGTTTATACCAGAGTATGGACTTCGGAGGGAAAAACAGCTTGAATTCGGTGTCCGGATACCGTTTAATGGCTTCTATCAGGGCCTTGTCTATGGTATCTTTGGTTACCTCCAGGGGCAGGTTATTGATCTTGTCGTATAGGCTCTTTTTGCCCTCGTAAATATCCTTGTAATCCTGGACAATAAGGCTTCTGTTGGTACCCCTCCACGTCCAGGTATTCAGTGTATCCCTGTCGGTAATAAAGTAATCAAACGGATTTACTCCTGTCTTCCTCATCAGGTACTGCTTGAGAGCCAAAAAGAAATTATTGTGATCTATAATGTATCTCCAGTCATTTATCGGATTTTCGTCATATAAATATTCGGGGAATTTTACATTCTTTTCATAGACATCTCCATAATTTATATCTATTGTACGATAGTCGATAGCCCAAAGAACCGTTTTCACATCCCGGTATTTTTTGGCTATATCCAAGACTTTAATCTGCTCGGTGATATAAGAAGCGTTTATAGGAAGTCTGAGGGCTTTGGCAGTAAACTTTTCGCTTAAGTAACTATCCGAGAAATTTTCCACCATGGAGGTTCCCAAAACAGCCAGATTATAATCCTCATGGCGGGCCATTCCGGGAATCTGATAACGCTCATTATGAATATAGATATAGGGTTTTGGCTGCGTCCCTAAAAAAAGGTACGGATCATATTTAATCATGACCAGAACACCCGGTAAAAGCGCCAGTATCAGTACGATGAGGCCTTTGAAGAGAAATACGGTTATTTCTTTTGTTTTATCAGGTTTTTTTATTTTTCCGGCCATAG